>JAXDNZ010000579.1:0-4854 GCA_034669185.1 Hyphomicrobiales bacterium | reverse complement strand
GTTCGCGCGCGGCGACGCCGTGATCGTGCGCGGCCCGGACGGCGCCGAGATCGGCCGCGGTCTGGTCGCCTACGACGCCGACGATGCGGAGAAGATCAGGGGCAAGACATCGAGCGATACAATGCTCGTCCTCGGCATCGAGGGGCGCGCCGAGATGGTGCATCGCGACGATCTGGTGCTGGGGCATGCGTAACCTCTCCCGCTCGTCCCCGCGACCCGCCTACGCACGAGGCTTCGCGGGTACCCTCCTCAGTCCGCCGAAGCGATAGCGAAGGCGGAAAGCGGGGACCCAGTTCTGGGCCCTGGATTCCCGCTCGCGCGGGAATGAGCGCATTCCTGAACCGGGGAACTTTGTCGCGCGGCCAGCGTCTACCTGCGGGGCGACGGCCAGCACAAGGGGCGCAATGCGCGCGATCACCGTCCGCCCGAACAGCCCGAATTCCGTTGAATTAAGAGACGTCGACGAGCCGGTCCCCGGGAGCGGCAGCGTCCTGATCGATGCGGTCGCGCTCGGCGTCTGCGGCACAGATCGCGAGATCATCGCGGGCGGCTACGGCGAGGCGCCGGACGGTCGGGCGCATTTGATCCTCGGGCACGAGTCGCTGGGCCGCGTACGCGAAGCACCGGAGGGCTGCGACCTTGCAGTTGGCGACCACGTCATGGGCATCGTGCGCCATCCCGACCCGGTCCCCTGCCCGGCTTGCGCGTCAGGCCAGTGGGACATGTGCCGCAACGGGCAGTACACCGAACACGGCATCAAGGGGCTCAACGGCTTCGGCGCCGAACGCTATCGCATGGACCCCGAATATGTCGTGAAGGTCGACCGCGCGCTCGGCCTCAATGGTGTGCTGATGGAGCCGACCAGCGTGGTCGCGAAGGCATGGGATCATGCCGACCGGCTGTGGCGGCTTCTCGACGCGCCGCCGCGCCGCGTGCTGATCACCGGCGCCGGCCCGATCGGTCTCCTCGCCGCGCTGCTCGGCGCGCAACGACATTTCGACGTGCATGTCTACGACCGCAACCGCGACGGGCCGAAGCCCGACATCGTGCGCGCGCTCGGCGGCATCTATCATGCCGGCGAGCTCGATACACTGGCAGCGCTCGCACCCGACATCGTGATCGAGTGCACCGGCGCGCCGCCTGTCATCTCGGCGCTGCTCTCGCACGTCGCGCCGGACAGCCTCATCTGCCTCGCCGGCGTCGGCGGCTCGCGCCGCGCGGACTTCGACATGGGCTCATTCAATCGCAGCATGGTGCTCAACAACGGCACCGTGTTCGGCACCGTCAACGCCAACCGCCGGCATTACGTGCTCGCGGCGCAAGCGCTCGCGCGCGCGGACGGCAACTGGCTGTCCCGTCTGATCACGCGCCGCGTGCCGCTCGCACGATTTTCCGAAGCCTTCGAGCATCGCGCCGGCGATATCAAGGTCGTCATAGAGTTCGACTCGTAACAATGCCGGGCCGCATCGAGGATTACGCGATCATCGGCGACTGCGAGAGCGCCGCCCTGATCGGGCGGGACGGCTCGATCGACTGGCTGTGCTGGCCGCGCTTTGACAGCGATGCCTGCTTCGCGGCGCTGCTCGGCACGCCCGAGCACGGCCGCTTCCGCATCGCGCCGCGCGACGAGCCGCTGAGCGTCACCCGGCGCTACCGGCCCGGCACGCTGATCCTCGAGACGCGCTTCGAGACCGCGGACGGCGCCATGACGCTTGTCGACTTCATGCCGATGCGCGGCCGCAACCCGGATTGCGTGCGCATCGCCGTGGGCGAGCGCGGCCGCGTCGCGATGAACATGGAGCTGATCCTGCGTTTCGGCTACGGCGCGATCGTTCCGTGGGTGCGCAAGCTCGACCGCGGCGCGCTGCGCGCCATCGCGGGCCCGGACATGGTCACGCTGCGCACGCCCGTGCATGTGCGCGGCGAGAACATGACCACGGTCGGCGATTTCGTCGTGGGCCAGGGCGACCGCGTGCCCTTCGTCCTGAGCTACGGCCCGTCGCATCTTCCCCTTCCCAAGGGAGTCAACGCCGACGCGGCGCTCAAGGACACCGAGACCTACTGGAAGGACTGGACCCGCCGGGGCCGCGTGCATGGCCCATGGTCCGACATGGTCTCCTCCTCGCTCCGCACCCTGAAGGCGCTGACCTACGCGCCGACCGGCGGCATCGTGGCGGCTCCGACCACGTCGCTGCCCGAGCGCTTCGGCGGCAACCGCAACTGGGACTATCGTTTCTGCTGGGTGCGCGACGCAACACTGACGCTGCTCGCACTGATGAACGCCGGCTATTTCGAGGAAGCGCAGGCCTGGCGCGACTGGCTGACCCGCACGATCGCCGGACGGCCCCAGCAGATGGGCGTGATGTACGGCATCGCGGGCGAGCGCCGCCTGACCGAATGGGAAGTGCCCTGGCTGCCCGGGTATCTGGACTCGAAGCCGGTGCGGATCGGCAACGCCGCGCACCAGCAGCTTCAGCTCGACGTCTTCGGCGAAGTGATGGACACGCTGCATCAGGGCCGGCGCGGCGGCCTCGCCGCGAGCGAGTCGGGATGGGACGTCCAGATCGCCTTGCTCGACCATCTCGCGACGATCTGGCGCCAGCCCGATCACGGCATCTGGGAAGTGCGCACCGCGCCGCAGCACTTCACCTACTCCAAGGCGATGTGCTGGGTCGCATTCGATCGCGCCATCAAGAGCGCCGAGATGTTCGGCCTGCCGGGTCCGGTCGACCGATGGCGCACGCTCTGCGACGAGATTCACGACGATGTCTGCCGTCACGGATGGGACGCCAAGCGCAACAGCTTCACGCGCTCGTATGGCTCGGACGACCTCGATGCCAGCCTGCTGCTGCTCGCGCCGATCGGCTTCATCATGCCCGACGACCCGCGCTATCGCGGCACCGTCGAGGCGATCGAGCGCACGCTGATCGCCGACGGTCTCGTGATGCGATACGATTCATTGCAGTCGAGGGACGGCCTGCCGGCCGGCGAAGGCGCGTTCCTCGCGTGCAGCTTCTGGCTTGCCGATGCGTATCTCCTGCTCGGACGCCGCGATGACGCGGAGCTGCTGTTCAAGCAATTGGTCGGCCTCGCCAACGACGTCGGATTGCTGAGCGAAGAGTATGATCCGGGGGCGAAGCGCCAGCTCGGAAACTTCCCGCAGGCGTTCTCGCACGTGGCGCTGATCAATACCGCGTTCAACCTGACGCGCGCCGAGAAGCCCGCCGAGCAGCGCTCGGAACTCCCCAAAGGCACGACGGACTCCGCCGCAGCCGCGCGGTAGTCCTTCGCATTCGCCCCTCGGGCCGTCTTGCCGCTCTCCGGGCGGGGTCCTACCCTTGCGGCACGATCACGGGAAACGATGATCGGACACAGGGAGGCGATGAATGACGCAAGATCGCAGGACATTTCTGAAAACCAGCGCGCTCGCCGGCGCCGCGGCGGCGGCCGGCGTTTCGCTCAACGTGCCCGCACGCGCGCAGAAGGCCGCCGTCGGCGCGCAGACGCTGCCGCGCGGTTTCGTGTTCGCGACCCTGCGGCGGTCGAACGGCTATGGCCTCGGCGTGCGCACGGATCGTGGCGTGCTCGATGTCGTCGCGGCCGAACAGGACCTGAAGGAAGGCGCGCCACTCACGATCACAGACGTGTTCGAAGGCCGCGGCAATATCGACGGTCTCAAGCGCCTGACCGAGAAGGCCCCGGACCGCCATTTCATCGCGATCGACAAGGCGCAGTTCGGCCCGAGCGTGACGCACCCCGAGAAGATCATCTGCGTCGGCCTGAACTACCGCAAGCACGCGGCCGAGACCGGCAACCCGGTGCCGAAGGCGCCGATCCTGTTCAACAAGTTCAACACCGCGCTCAATCACCATGGCGGGGTCATCGGCGTGTCCGAAGAGGACGCGCAGAAGTTCGACTACGAGGCCGAGCTCGTCATCGTGATCGGCAAGACCGCGCGCAACGTGAGCGAGGCCGACGCGCCGGGCGTGATCTTCGGTTATGCCACCGGCAACGACTTCACGGCGCGCGACCTGCAGTCCCGCTCGACCCAGTGGATGCTCGGCAAGAGCCTCGACGGCTCCGCGCCGATCGGCCCGTGGCTCGTGACCTCGGACCTCGCCGACGGCGACAAGCTCAAGATCGAATGCCGCGTGAACGGCGAGGTGCGCCAGTCCTCGAACACCTCCGACATGGTGTTCAACTGCAAGCAGCTGGTCAGCTATGCGTCACGCTACTTCACGCTCAAGCCCGGCGACCTCATCTTCACCGGTACGCCCGAGGGCGTGATCTCGGGCTATCCGAAGGACAAGCAGGTGTGGCTCAAGGCCGGCGACAAGCTCGTAACCTCGATCGAGAAGCTCGGCGATCTGGAATTCAAGCTGACCTGATTTTCCCTGCCGGATCAGGGCTGTGGCCTGGCTGCAACGCTCCCGCGCGGAGCGTTGTGGCCTTGGGGCGTTCGGCTATCACCCCGGAGTGAAGCTGGTTATGGTGACTTTAAGGAACCATCTCTAGCGTGCCTTGGTTGAGTTGACGTTGAGAATCATGAGGTTTGAGATGCGCCTTGCGTCCGTGATCGCCCTCGCCGCCGCGACTGCGGCGACCGTGACGCTCTGGTCGGCGCCGGCCGACGCCCAAGGCCGGCGCTATTATCGCGCCGACCGAACCGAGCGCATCACCTTCATCGACGAGAACGGCCGCGCACGCACCAAGATCACGGTGCGGCCGCGCAGCTATCTCGATGGCGGCACCGAGGTGCTGCCCGGCGAGCGCAAGTTCATGGATTATGCCAATCCGCCAACCTACATGAGCGGTTCGGCCTACGCCTCATGGGACCCGACCCAGCAGTATCGC
>JAXDNZ010000578.1:0-12644 GCA_034669185.1 Hyphomicrobiales bacterium | reverse complement strand
CGGCACCATCGGCATCGACAACATGACCGGGCATTTCCGCTTCTCGTTCGACATCGCAGAGCTCGGCGACGGCATCGGCATCGTGCCGGTCGCGGTCGGCTTGTTCGGGCTCGGCGAGATCCTCTCGACGCCGAGCAAGTCCGTCACCGCCAAGGTGGTCTCGCCGCGCCTGAGGGAGCTGCTACCGAGCCGGGAGGAATGGCGGCAGTCGGCGATGCCGATCGCGCGCGGCAGCCTGCTCGGGTTCCTGATCGGGATCGTGCCGGGCTCCGCGCACATCATTTCGAGCTTCCTCTCCTACGCGCTGGAGAAGCGCATCTCGAAGACGCCCGAGGAGTTCGGCAAGGGCGCGGTCGCCGGCGTCGCCGGCCCGGAATCGGCCAACAACGCGGCCTCGACCGGCGCGTTCGTCCCGATGCTCGCGCTCGGCCTGCCGACCGGCCCGGTCACCGCGGTGCTGATGGCGGCGCTGCTGATCCACGGCGTCCCGCCCGGCCCAACGCTGGTGAACGATCACCCGCAGGTGTTCTGGGGCTTCGTCGCCTCGATGTACGTCGGCAACCTGATGCTCCTCGCGCTCAACCTGCCGCTGGTGGGCGTGTTCGTGCACCTGCTGCGCGTGCCGTACGCGTTCCTCTATCCGCTGATCATCCTCTTCTGCGTGATCGGCGTGTACGAGGTCAACCACTCGATCGTCGACGTGTGGATCATGCTCGTCATGGGGGTCGTGGGCTACGCGCTGAAGAAATTCTCCTTCGACCCGGCGCCGCTGGTACTAGGCCTGGTGATCGCGCCGATTTTCGAGATGAGCCTGCGTCAGTCCCTCATCATGTCGAACGGCAACTGGCTGATCTTCACGCAGCGCCCGATTGCCGCGGTGTTGATCGTTATCAGCGCCGCGCTGCTCGTCGCTTCGGCGTGGTCCGCCTTGCGGGCGCAGCGGGACTGGCGGGCCAAGATGGCGCAAGAGGTCAAGGAGTAGCGGTCAGGCGGTTTTCGGCAATGCAACGCCGAAGACCCGCTGCGCGAACTGCGGGTAGACCTCCGCCAGCTGCGGCGCCACGGTATCGCGCATCAGCCTGAGCGTCTCGGCCGATGGTGCCTGCGTCACCGGAACATGGTCCGCCCGGTCGAAGTCGAAGCCGGTGCTCTCGATGATTTCGTCGACGGTATGGCCCGGATGCACGCTTTCCAGCCGAAAACGCCTGCGCGTGCGGTCGAACGCGAACAGGCAGCGGTTGGTGACGAGCGCGACCGGTCCGCCCGGCCGGTGCACGTTCCCGGCACTGCCGCCCGGCGCCGAGACGAAGCTCACCTTCGGCACCAGCGTGCGGCGCGAATGCTCGACGCGGAACAGGATCACCTTCGGTACCACGTAATACAGATAGCCCGAGCCGAACGAGCCGGGGAACCGTACCTTCGGATCGTCATAGTCGCCGATGCTGACCAGATTGATGTTTCCCTCGCCGTCGATTTCGCCGCCCGACAGGAAGAAGACGTCGACGCGCCCTTGGCCCGCGCAGTCGAACAGTTCGCGCCCGCCGTCGGTGAAGAACATGTGCCGGCGGCTGCCGAGGAGCGATACGTAGGGCTTTCCGCCGCCGCGTTCGCGCAGCGTCAGCGCGGCGAGCGCCGGGATCGGTGAGGCGTTGCCGACCGCGACATGCCGCACGTCGCCAATCAAGCGCACGATCGTGTCGGCGAGCAGCTCTTCGGAGTGAAAGTCGGCCAACTTACGCGGCCTTCTTCGCATAGACATGCTGGTCGAGGTAGGCCGCGAAGCCTTCCGGCGTCGCCGCCATCCGGGCGTACTCCGCAAGATGCGCGCCGTCGGCCGGGTAGTGGTCGAGCAGCGGCAACGGCCAGGCGCCGCGCGGCGCGACCGCGACCGTCTCGACATAGAAGCCGGGCACGGTGGCCGACGAGAGTGCCGGGTCATCCATCAGATTGCCGTCGTAGAGTTTCTCGACGGTCGCGACGGTGCGGACCGCCGCATGCGCCATGGTCAGAAGTTCGCGGTCGCGGCCGACGAACACATTTCCAAAGCGGTCGGCCATCGCGGCATGAAACAAGGCGACATCCGGCTTGATCGCCGGCAACAGCACGATCGGATCGTCGTTGCCGAACGGATTGTCGATCACGCGCCAGTCCGGCCGATGCGCCAGGATGTCGGAGCCGATCAACCCGCGCAGCGGCATGAACGGGACGCCCTTCTCGGCGGCCTGCACGGCGGCGTAGAGCGCCGGACAGGTCGCATCCTTCATGCGGATGGCCTTGCCGAGGATGGCCGCCGTGAAGCGCGGCGCCGGTCCGAACTCGCCGAGACTGACCGCAGACGTCTCCAGCGTTTCGACGCAACCGGCGCCGATCAGCATGTCGGCCTGCATGGTCGATGTCGGCAGCGCGACGAGATGCAGCCGCTTCACGCCGCGCCGGACCAGCGCGCGCGTCGCCTCCATCGGGGCACCGCAGGCTTCGCGCGGTACCATCAGCAGCGCGCCGTCCGGGATGGACGCGATCGCGTCGTCGACGGAAGGAGCGATGACCGGCATCACATCTCCCCTCTGATGTCGTTCTCCTTCACGACCGGCCCCCAGAGCTTGCCCTGGTCGACGGAGAACTTGCGCAGCTCCTCGGGGTTCGACAGCACCAGCGTCATAAGCTGGCTTTCGGTCAGCGTCCTGGTCACGCGCTCGTCGCGGATTGTCTCGCCAAGGTCCTTGTTGAAGCGGGCGATCGCATCCTTCGGCGTGCCGGCCGGCGCGAACACACCCCACCAGGTGTAGCCGGTGAGACCCGCGACGCTTTCGGCGACCGTCGGCACGTCCGGCAGCGCCGTGACGCGCTTCTCGCCCGTCTGCACGATCGGCCGCAGCTTGCCGCCGCCGAGCTGCGGCGTGATCAGCGCGACGCTGCCGATGATGAAATCGACATGGCCGCCGAGTGCATCGTTCATCGCCGGCCCGCCGCCGCGATAGGGTACATGCGTGAACTTCGTGCCGGTCTTCTTCTGCAACAGCACCATGAACAGATGACCGATCGAGCCTGAGCCGACCGATGCATAGGAGAGGCCGTCCGGCTTGGCCTTCGCGGCGGCGACGACCTCGGCGAGCGTCTTGAAATCGTGCTTGGTGTTGACCGCGAGGAGATAGGGCGCGGTCGCGACCAGCATCACCGGATCGAGATCCTTCTCGGTGTCGTACTGAAGGTTCATGAGATACGGATTGACCGAGTGGGTGTCGAACACGAACAGCCAGGTGTTGCCGTCCGGCGGAGATTTCGCGACCGTCGTGGTGCCGGCCGCCCCGGACGCCCCGGCCTTGTTCTCGATGATCACGTTGACGCCGAGGCGCTGCTGCATCCCCGCCTGCACCAGGCGTGCGAGCGCGTCGGTCGAGCCGCCGGGCGGGAACGGCACCACGAACCGGATCGGTCCGGACGGCCAGCTTTGCGCGCGGGCGGGCGGTGCCGCGAAGGGCAGGGCGGCGGCAGCGAGGACGGCGCGTCTTGTCAGCTTGGGCACGAATTTCCCCATTTCCTGTTTTTCATCGCCTTCTGGGGGCGCGGTGCTAGCCTACTGCCCCAACGAGCCGCCGCAAAGGGCACGAGGGAGGAACCATGACCGTCGTCGACGTGCACACCCATATGCTCACGCTCGAGTGGATCGAGCTGCTGCGCACCGCAGGCGGCGACCGCTACGAGGTGAAGAAGACCAAGGCCGGCCAGGACACGATCTGGATGGACGGTGCGCCGTTCATGACGCTGATGCCGGGCATGTGGGATTACGACCTGCGCATCAAGGCGATGGATGCTGCGAAAGTCGACCTTGCGATCATTTCGCTCACCTGCCCCAACTGCTTCTTCGGCGGCCCCGAGGTGAGTCTGCGGGCCGCGCAGATGGTCAACGACTCGATGGCCGAGCAACAGCTTGCACACCCGGACCGCATCCGCTGGTTTGCTTCGCTCCCCTGGCAATATCCCGACGACGCGAAGGCCGAGCTTGTGCGCTGCGTGAAGGCCGGAGCGGTCGGCGTGATGCAGATCGCGAACGTGGTCGGCGAGGATTTGACGCACGACAAGTTTGCGCCGGTCTGGGCCGAGATCGATCGGCTGGGGCTGCCCGTGCTGATCCATCCGTCCGCGCCGCAGGGCACGCGGGACATGCATCTCGACGCGTTCGGGCTCGTGCCGCCGATCGGCTTCATGATCGATACGACGCTCGCCTTCGCCCGCATGATCCTGTCGGGTTTCATCGACAAGTATCCGAATCTGAAACTGATCGCCGCGCATGGCGGCGCGACGCTGCCCTATCTCGCCGGCCGGCTCGACCGCTGCCACGAGATGATCCCGGCCTGCGCGGCGGTGATCAAGGACAAGCCGAGCGAGTACCTGAAGCGCATCTGGTACGACACGGTGGTTTACGACCAGCGCGCGCTCGAGATGTGCATCGCGGTCGCGGGCTCGCCCGACCGCGTGCTCTACGGCTCGGACTACCCGCACAATATCGGCGACATGCCGGGGTGCCTCGCGCGTGTCGACGCGTTGCCCACGGCGCAGGCGAAGCGGGTGAGGGGAGCCGCAGCGCGGGAGCTGTTTGGGCTCTAGCGCTTTCCTCCCTCTCCCCGCAAGGGCAGGGAGAGGGAAAGCAAGTCACCCGCCCTTCTCCGTCTCGGCCAGCACTTCCTTCGCGATGCGGACCGAATCCAGCATCGCCGGCGCGCCGGCGTAAAGGCCGACGTGCAGAAAGATCTCGCGCATTTCTTCTTTGGTGACGCCGTTGTTGATCGCGCCGCGCACGTGGCCGCGCAGTTCGTGATGGCGGTTGAGAATCGCCAGCATTGCGAGATTGAGCATGCTGCGCGTCTTGCGGCTCAACCCTTCGCGGCTCCACACCGCGCCCCAGCCGTGCTCGGTGATGAATTCCTGGATCGGCCCGCCGAAATCGTCGGCGTTCGCCGCGAGCGCCCGGTCGACATAGGTCTTGCCCATCACGGCGGTGCGCAGCTCCATGCCCTTGTCGTACATCGTCTTGTCCACGGCTCACTCCCTTCAGTTTCATTCAAAGTAATATTGTCATCGCGCGCGGGCGCGCGCGATCCCGGGGGTCGTCCTCGGTGCAGAGGTTATTCCGCCGCGGCGCGCGACGGGCGAGCCGCGCTCGCGAAATAATCCATCGCGGCCTGCACGCCGCCCTTGCGATGCGGCACGCCGGCGAGCGCGAGCCCCATCTCGACGCCCGCGAGCGCGCCGATGATCGTGAGATCGTTGGTATCGCCGAGATGCCCGATGCGGAACACCTTGCCGGCGACCTTCGACAGGCCGGTGCCGAGCGACACGTCGAAGTGCTCGAGCGCGACTTTGCGGAAATTGTCCGCGTCGTGGCCGGCCGGCATGATCAGCGCAGTCAGCGACGACGAATAGTGCCGCGGCTCCTTGCAGAGAATCTCGAGACCCCACGCCCTGGCGGCACGCCGGGTCGCCTCGGCGTGACGATCGTGGCGCGCGAACACATTGTCGAGCCCTTCCTCGTGCAGCATGTCAATCGCCTCGCCAAGCGCATAGAGCATGTTGGTCGCGGGTGTGTAGGGGAAGAAGCCGGTCTTGTTGCTGGCGATCATCTCGTCCCAGCCCCAGAAGGACTTCGGCAGCTTCGACGCCTTCGCGGCGGCAAGCGCCTTTTCGCCGAGCGCGTTGAACGACAGTCCCGGCGGCAGCATCAGCCCCTTCTGCGAGCCGCCGACGGTGACGTCCACGCCCCATTCGTCATGGCGATAGTCGATCGAGCCGAGCGAGGAGATCGTATCGACCATCAAGAGCGCCGGATGCCCGGCTGCATCGATCGCGCGGCGCACCTCGTTGATGAGCGTGATACAGCCGGTGGAGGTCTCGTTGTGCACGACGCAGACGGCCTTAATCTCGCGCGCCTTGTCGTCGCGCAACCGCGCCTCGATCTTCGCGGGGTCGGCTCCGCTGCGCCAATCCGACGCGATGAATTCCGGTTGCAAGCCGATCTTGGTCGCCATCGTCTTCCACAGGCTGGCGAAGTGGCCGGTCTCAACCATCAGCACCTTGTCGCCGGGCGATAGCGTGTTGACGAGGGCGGCTTCCCACGCACCCGTGCCGGAAGCCGGATAGATGATGACGGGCCTCGCGCAACGGAAGATCGTCTTGATGCCGTCGAGCACGCGCCGCCCCAGTTTGCCGAACTCCGGCCCGCGGTGGTCGATGACCGGCATGTCCATGGCGCGCAGGATGCGGTCCGGGACGGGCGTCGGCCCGGGAATCTGGAGGAAATGGCGGCCGGCGGTGCGGGCGGAGTTCTGGGACATCGTGATGCCTTGGCGCGACGTTTGACATATCAGGTGGCGCGCGTGATTTTGACCGGGCGCCGACAGCCATCAAGGCCAGATGCGCGAATCAGTCAAGCAATCCGGCGCGGGAGCCGGTCGGGGAGTAGCAATACCGAATGGCCGCGCAACTGGTGCCCGGGTTGGAACGCAGGCTCAAGGCCGAGATCAGCGGCGAGGTCATGTTCGACCGCTTCAGCCGCGGGCGCTACGCGACCGATGCCTCGCACTACCAGATGATGCCGGTCGGCGTGATTGCGCCGCGGACGGCGGCCGAGGCCGAACGCGCTATCGCACTCGCGCGCGAGGAGGGCGTGACCGTGCTGGCGCGCGGGGGCGGCACCTCGCAGGCGGGCCAGACCGTCAACGAGTCGCTGGTCATCGATTGCTCGAAGCACCTTACGCAGATTTACGAGCTCGACATCGGCGAGCGGCGCTGCACGGTCGCGCCCGGCATCGTGCTCGATGACTTGAACCGCAAGCTCAAGCCTTACGGCCTTTGGTTTCCGGTCGACGTTTCGACCGCGTCGCGCGCGACCATCGGCGGCATGGCGGCGAACAATTCCTGCGGCGGCCGCTCGCTGCGCTACGGAACGATGCGCGACAACGTCATCTCGATCGAGGCGATGCTGGCAGACGGCACCAAGGGGCGGTTTGGACCGGTGAAAGCCGGACTCTCGAACCTGCCGGCAGGCTCGCCGCTGCGCCCGCTTGCGCGCAACCTCCTCGACATCGGTCTGCGCGAAGCCGACGAGATCGAGGCGCGCTTCCCGAAAGTGCAGCGCCGCGTCGGCGGCTACAATCTCGATGCCTTCGCGCCGAACGCGCCACAGCACAATCTTGCGCACATCCTGGTCGGCTCGGAGGGAACGCTCGGCTTCTCGACACGGATCGAGCTGAAGCTCTCGCCGGTGCTCGGGCGCCGCGCGGTCGGCGCTTGCCATTTCGGCAGCTTCTACGAGGCGATGAACGCCGCGCAGCATCTCGTCAAGCTCAAGCCGATCGCGGTCGAGCTGGTCGACCGCACCATGATTGAGCTTGCGGGCGAGATCGCGATGTTTCGCCCCACTTTGAAGGCCTTCGTGCATGGCGAGCCCGAGGCGATCCTCCTGGTCGAGTTCGACGAGGGCGAGGCTGAGAACAAGCGGCGGCTGAAGGAGCTGGCCGCCACGATGGGCGATCTCGGCTTTTCGTTCCACAACGCGGGTGCGAAGTGGGGTGGGATCGTGGAGGTTTACGAGCCGGCGCTGCAGGCCGCGATCGCGGATCTGCGCACCTCCGGCCTCAACATCATGATGTCGATGAAGGAGCAGGGAAAGCCGGTCTCCTTCGTCGAGGACTGCGCGGTGCCGCTCGCCAATCTGGCCGAATACACGACGCGCCTCACCGAAGTGTTCAAGCGACACGGCACGCGCGGTACCTGGTATGCGCACGCATCGGTCGGCTGCCTGCACGTGCGCCCGGTGCTCAACCTGCGCCAGGACAAGGACGTGAAGGCGATGCGCGCCATCGCCGAGGAAGCCTTCGCGATGGTCCGGGACTACAAGGGTTCGCATTCGGGCGAGCACGGCGACGGCATCGTGCGCTCGGAATTCCACGCCTTCATGTTCGGCGAGCGGCTCGTGAAGGCGTTCGAGGAGATCAAGGACAAGTTCGATCCCAAGGGTCTGTTCAATCCGGGCAAGATCGTGCGCGCGCCAAAGTTCGACGACCGCGCCAACTTTCGGTACGGGCCGGACTATCGCGCCGAGGATGGTGCAGTCGAGCTCGACTGGTCCGCCTACACGGGCGCGCGCCGCGGTTTTCAGGGCGCGGTCGAGATGTGCAACAACAACGGCGCGTGCCGCAAGGAGGTCGGCGGCGTGATGTGCCCCTCCTACAGGGTGACGCGCGAAGAGCGTGATGTGACGCGAGGACGCGCCAATTCGCTGCGTCTTGCGATCACCGGTCAGCTCGGCCCCGACGCGCTCGCCTCCGACGAGATGGCCGACACGATGAAGCTCTGCGTCTCGTGCAAGGGCTGCCGCCACGAATGCCCGACCGGCGTCGATATGGCGCGCATGAAGATCGAGGTGCAGGCCGCGCGCGCAAAGAAGCACGGACTGTCGCTGCGCGATCGGCTGGTCGGCTGGCTGCCGCGCTATGCGCCCTACGCGGCGAAGTTTCCGCGGCTCGCGAACGCGCGCGAGAAGTATCCAAAGCTCAGGGCGTGGTCGGAGCGGCACCTCGGACTGAGCGCGCGGCGTACGCTGCCGCGGTGGCGCAAGGACATATTTGCCGACATCGATGACGTGTCCTCGCCCGACGCTCGGAGCCTGTCATCGGGCGACGCTTCGCGTCGACCCGTTGGCGCGTCGACCCCGGATCAAGTCCGGGGCGGTCTCTCTCCCGCAAGTGGGAAAGGTGAAGAAAGAGAAGTCGTGCTCCTTGCCGATACGTTCAACCGCTACTTCGAGCGCGAGAACCTTGACGCCGCCATGACGGTGCTGCGCGCGGCCGGATACACGGTGCATGTCGCGAAACCCGCGGACGGGTCGAGGCGGCCGCTCTGCTGCGGCCGTACATTTCTTTCTATCGGCCGCGTCGATCAGGCGCGGCGCGAGGCCGAGCGCGTCATCGCGGCGGTTGCGCCATATGTGGCGCGGGGCGTGCCGGTGGTCGGCCTCGAGCCGAGCTGCATCCTCGGCTTCCGCGACGAGGTGCCGGCCATGATCAGAACGGAAGCCGCGCAGCAGCTCGCCCTGCACGCGCTGATGTTCGAGGAGTTCCTGGTGCGGGAGGCGGCCTCCGGACGCCTCAACCTGCCGCTCAAGCCGATCGCGAAGCGCGTGCTGGTGCACGGCCATTGCCATCAGAAGGCGTTCGGCATGTTCGGCGCGGTCGCGCGCATCCTGAAGCTCCTGCCTGGCCTCTCCGTCGAGACCGTGGAGTCGAGCTGCTGCGGCATGGCGGGTGCGTTCGGCTACGGCGCCGAGACGATCGACGTATCGATGGCGATGGGCGAGTTGTCGCTGCTGCCGGCCGTGCGCAAGGCCGATGCCGATACGCTCATCGTCGCGGACGGCACCTCGTGCCGGCATCAGATCCATGACGGCGCACAGCGCGAGGCGCTGCATGTCGCCCGCGTGCTGGCGATGAGTATCGCTCAGCCCTCATCCTGAGGAGCCCCCTCCCTTCCCTCCCCCGCAAGCGGGGGAGGGATAAAGGGAGGGGGCGTCTCGAAGGATGGCCACGTGCACCGTCGGCGTTCTGGGCCATCCTTCGAGGGACACGTTGCTGGCGGATTAGCAATGCTGCCCCGCCCGTTTTGACGAGGGCGCAGGTTGCCCGTCCCGTTTTCGTTCCCCGAACCGGGCTATGGAGCGCCGGAGGCAGCGGGGGGAGACATGCTTCCCTCCGAATTTGGCCGCCCCGCGTTAAGCCCACGACAACCCATGTGGCGTATCACCGCGCTCCGGGGGTCGTCAGCCCGGCTGGTGACACATGGCCGAACACCGACGTGTGCCGCGGACGCGCACGCTGCGCAGCGGTAAAATCGTGTTCAATCACGACCGCTCGGTGGTCGATTGCACCGTGCGTAATCTGTCCACGCATGGCGCCTGCCTCGAACTGGCGAGCCTGGTCGGTGTGCCCGACACATTCGTCCTGACCATGAGCGGCGACGCTGCGAGGGGCGCGTGCCGGCTGGTATGGAAAACCGATCACCGGGCCGGCGTCGCGTTCGACGAGCCGGTGCCGGAGCGGCGTGACGCCGGCACGCCCGACCGCCACAGCGCGACGGCGCCGCAGGATGGCGCGCGGTCCGACGCGGTGCGTGCCGAGCTGCTCGCGCTGCGCGCGGGTCTCGAGGCGGTGGCGTTCGGCGTCGTGCTGCTCGATCAGAACCTGCGCGCCCAATTCATCAACCGCGCGTTCCGCCGCCTCTGGCGTCTGCCCGATGCGAAGGCCGACGCAAAGCCGTCGTTCACCGCGCTGATGGTGCACGGGCGCGAGACCGGCGTTTACGAACTGCCGGCGGACGGGCTCGACGCGACCATCGCCGAGCGCGTGGAGCACGTGAAGGCGGGCAATCCGGCGCCGCTCGACCTGCGCCTTGCCGGTGGCGAGGCGTTCCGGTTTCAGTGCGCGGCGCTGCCGGCCGGCGGACGCATGCTGAGCTATACGCCGGTGACCGACGTCATGCGGCAGGCCGACGAGGTCGACGTGCTGCGCGCGGCGCTCGACGCGGCCGGGCAGGGCATCATCCTGCTCGATGCCGATCTCAACGCGACATTCGTCAACCAAGCCGCGCGCACGCTCTGGCGGCTGCCGGACAAGGCCGGGTTTGGTTATGCGGACATCCTGCAACACGGCTACGAGGAAGGCCTGTACGAGGTGCCGGCCGACACGCTCGACACCTTCGTCGCCGGGCGCATCGCGCATGCGCGCTCCGGCGATCCGCAGCCGGTCGACCTGCCGACGAACGACGGCCGCGTGATCCGCTCGCAATGCACGGCGTTGCCGGGGGGTCGCCGGATGATCGGCTATGTCGACGTGACCGGCCTCGTCGCGGGCGAACGCGCGCCGCACATCCAGGCGGCGGAGTAACCGTCCCATTCGCTGCGCCTCCCGGCGCTCCATCTCATCGGGCGCTAGCCGGTGACGCCGCGACCTTCATGGTGGTATCAACAAGCCCCTCTGGAGGGCTTATGGCGCTGCTCATCATCGAACTGGACAAACGTATCGGCAATGCGAAGGAATGGCGCGACACGTTCAGGCAACAGATTCCCGAGCTGGCAATTCGCATCTGGCCTGATGCGGGCGAGGTGAAGGACATCGAATACCTCGCCTTCATGCATCCGGATTTCGACGCGCTCCCCGCCTTCCCGAACTTGAAAGCCATGTTCAGCCGCGCCGCCGGCGTGGATGACATCGTCAATCATCCGAAGCTGCCGAAGGTCCCGCTCGGCAAGGTGGAACCGCCGGGCGGCGATCCGATGATGACCGAATATGTCGTCATGCACGTCCTGCGTTTGCATCGCGAGATGCCGGCCTATCAGGCGGCGCAGGCGAAGCGGGAATGGCTCAGGGTGCCGATCGCCCGGCCCGAGCAGAGGCGCGTCGGTTTTCTCGGCTTTGGAATGATGGCCAAGGCGCCGGCGCTGGTATTGCGGTCGCTCGGCTTTCCAGTCTCGGCGTGGGTCCGTTCACCGCGGCAGGGCGCCGAGGTCCCGATCTTCCATGGCCGCGATCAGCTCGAGCCGTTTCTCAATCAGACCGACATCGCGGTCTGCCTGTTGCCGCTGACGGCGGAAACCGAGGGCATCTTCTGCGCGCGCACGTTCGCCATGATGCCGCGCGGCGCCATGCTGGTGAACGTCGGACGCGGCCGGCATGTGGTGGACAAGGATCTGATCGCCGCGCTCGATTCGGGGCAGTTGTCCTACGCCGCACTGGACGCGCTGTGGCCCGAGCCGCTGCCGCCGGAGAGCCCGCTCTGGCTGCATCCCAAGGTGACCGTGATGCCGCACGTGGCGCGGCGGCCGACCGTCGCCCAGCTCGTCACCGAAATGGTCGCCAACATCCGAAGTCTCGAAGCCGGGGGACGGCTTCTGGAAGAGGTCGACCTCGCGCGGGGGTATTGATCCGGCGTGTCGCGGGCCTTACTCGATCGCCAGCCCGACCTTCTCCACCACCTTCGCCCACTTCACCGTCTCGTCGGCGATCATCTTGCCGAATTCGGCCGGACCGAGCGGCAGCGGCGTGCCGCCGAATTCGGCGATGCGTTTGAGCATCTTCGGATCGGCGAGCGCGGCGTTGATCGCCTTGTTCAGTGTTGCGACCACGTCCGCCGGCATGCCCTTCGGCCCCGAGACGCCGTAGTAGAGACTCACATCGTAGCCCGGGATCGTCTCGCCGATCGAGGGCACGTCGGGGAAGACGAATGAGCGCGTGGCCTGCGTGACGCCGAGCGCGCGCAACTGGCCCGACTTCACCAGTTCGACCGCGCCCGGCAGATTGTCGAAGAACACCTGCGACTTGCCCGTGATCAGGTCCGGATAGGCCGGACCCGCGCCGCGATACGGCACGTGCTGCATCTCGATGCCGGCCATCAGCTTGAACAATTCGCCCGACATGTGCGGCGAGGTGCCGGCGCCGGGCGAGGCCATGTTGAGCTTGCCCGCGTTGGCCTTGGCGTACGCGATGAACTCCGCGACGGTCTTCACCGGCAGCGACATCGGCACCACCATGATGTTGGTGAGCAGCATGATGCCGCCGACCGGCGTGGTGTCGCGGTTGAAATCGAACGGCAACTTC
>JAXDNZ010000577.1:0-3959 GCA_034669185.1 Hyphomicrobiales bacterium | reverse complement strand
AATGAAGGCTCCTGAGCCGGCGCCAGCGCCCCCAGCCACGCCCCCGCCGGTCCCACCGCCCGTCGCGAAGGCGCCTCCCAAACCGGCCCCCGCACCCCCGCCGCCATCGGCGCCCGCAATAAAGCAGGACGATATCGACGCGATGCTCGCGGGTCTCGACGAGGCGGAACCGCCAAGGCCTGCGCCGAAGCCCGAACCGGCGGAGCCCGACGTGCTGGAGTTGACCGAGGCGATGCAGGCGCCCGCCACTCCACCGCCCGCGCCGGCGTTCCGCACCATCGACGGGCGGCAGGACGTGGTGTTCGACGAAGAACCGGAGCCCGAGCCGCCGCGTGCGGTCGAGCGGCCGCGTCCGCCGCCATCCTTTGCGCCCGCGCCGGCAATGCTGAGCGATCAGATCATCTCCTCGGCGACCGCGGCTGCGGTCGACTCTGCGTTCAGCGCGCTCGCCCAGACCGTGCTGGTGCAGAACGCCACGACGCTCGAAGACCTCGTGAAGGAGATGCTGCGCCCGATGTTGCAGCATTGGCTCGACAACAACCTGCCGACGCTGGTGGAGCGCCTCGTGCGGGCCGAGATCGAGCGTGTCGCGCGCGGACGCTAGCGCGATCGAGCGCGCAGCTTCGCGGCGACACCGAATCCAAGTAACGGAACCAGCAGCGCCGACGCGATGAAGATCGGCGGCGCGCCGGTACGGTCGATCGCGAGCGAGGCCGCCGCGACACCGATGGTCTGTCCGAGATAGAGCGCAGCGGAAAAGAGCGAGACCGCGGTGCCGCGCGCCTGTGGCGTCATCTGCGTCGCGTTGGTCTGCAGCGTGTTGTGCAACATGTAGAAGCCAAGCCCGATCGCGGCGACTGCGAGCGGCGCGATCCACCACGACAGCGCGAAGGCGAGGAGCAGATATGCGACCGCGATCACGACGCCGCCCAGCATGGCCAAGCCGATCTGGCCGAAGCGCAGGACGAGCTGCTGCACCGTGGCCGCATAGATCAGCCCGCCGACGCCGAACGCGCTAACCACCACGCCGACCAGCGTGAACGAGAGGCCGAAACGCAGGTGCATGTCGGCGCCCACATAGGCGAATGCGCCCCACACCAGCGCCGCCTCGCACACCGCACAAGCGATGACGAACCGAGCCCACGGGTTTGCCAACACGACCGCATAATCGGCAACGAAGCCGCGGGGGCCGTCTTGCTGGGGCGGGCGCGTGGTCGGATTCAAGGCCAATTCGCGCAACAGCGCGACCGCGGCGACCGCGAAGAACGACGCCAGCAGGAAGAACACAGCGCGCCAGCCGAGCCAGTCGCCGATGATGCCGCTCGCGGCCTGGCCGAACAGCTGTCCTGTGATCTGGCCCGAGAGATAGCGGCCGAGCACCTCCTGGCGGCGCTCATAGGGAGTTACATCGCCGACGAAGGCCATGCCGAGCGGGATGATGCAGGCCGCGGTCAGGCCGGCGCCGATACGTGCCATCACGAGCGTCGGCAGCGACTGCGCGAGCCCACAGGACAGCACGGTGAGCGAGCACAGCGCGCAGGCGACCGCGACGGTCGGGAATTTGCCGAAACGGTCGCCGATCGGCCCGACGACCAGCTGCACTGAGCCATGTGTGACCGCATAGACGGTGACGATGACCGAGGCGGTGCCGATGGTCACGCCAAGATCGAACGCGATCTGCGGCAGGAGCGAGTCTGCGGCGCGCACCATCGCCTGACTGGCGAAGCCCGCGAGCGCGAGCAGCGCGATCGCGCGGGTGGGGGTTTTCGCGGGTGGTGCAGGGAGCATCACGAAGCGGAGAGTGCCGGGCGAGCAGGATTGCGCCAAGTCACTTCATCACGCCTGGCAGCCAGAGCGCGATGCCGGGGA
Source organism: Hyphomicrobiales bacterium (assembly GCA_034669185.1). Lineage (GTDB taxonomy): Bacteria > Pseudomonadota > Alphaproteobacteria > Rhizobiales > Xanthobacteraceae > PALSA-894. The sequence goes on along the minus strand of JAXDNZ010000577.1, from coordinate 2,090 downwards.
ACCAGATCAGGATCAGCAACGCCAGGATATAGACGAACATGAACGGCATCACGCCGGTGAAGATGTCGGTGATCGGGCCGTCGTCCTTGCGCATGCCCTGCAGCACGTAAAGCACCGTGCCGTCCGGCGGCGAGATCAGCGCGATCTCGACCAGCATCGTGACGATGACGCCGAACCAGATCGGATCGTAGCCGAGGCCGAGCACGACCGGGTACACCACCGGAATGGTGGTGATTACCATCGAGAACCCTTCCATGAAAGTGCCGAGCGCCAGATAGAAGCCGATGATCAGCAGCATCACGCCCCATGGCGGCAGCGGCATCGCGGCAACGAGCTGCGCGAGCTGCTGCGGCACGCCGAGCTGGACGAAGATAAAGTTGAGCACGTAAGCGCCGAACAGAATCGCGCCGATCATCGCGGTGTTGCGCGCGGTCGCTTCCGCCGAGGCATTGAGCATCTTGAAGCTCAGCTTGCCTTCGACGCCTGCGAATATGATCGAGCCGACGACCCCGAGCGCGGCGGATTCAGTCGCGGTCGCGAGCCCGCCATAGATGGTGCCGAGCACGATCAGGATCAGGATCGCGGTCGGCATCAGGTCGAGGATGGTCTTCAGTTTCTCGCGCAGCGGGATCTTCGGGCGGTCGGCGTCGACCGGCGCGGCGGTGCGCGCCTTGGCGAAGATCACCAGCGTGAACAGTGCGACCACCAGGATGCTCGGCCCGATCGCCGCGATGTAGAGCGCGGAGACCGAGGTCTCGGTGATCAGCGCATAGATGATGAAGGTGATGCCGGGCGGAATGAGATTGCCGAGCGCACCGCCGGCCGCGAGCGAGCCGAGCACCATCTTCTTGTCGTAGCGCGTGCCATGGAAGAACGGCAGCGCGACCGAACCCATGGTGGCGGCGGTCGCGACCGAGGAGCCGGAGATCGCCGAGAACACGCCGCAGGCCGCGATGTTGGTGTGGAGGAGGCCGCCCGGCAGGCGGTCGAGCCACACGTTCAGTGCGCGATAGAGCCGCTCCGACAGGCCCGCACGCAGCAGCACCTCGCCCATCAGCAGGAACAGCGGCACCGCGACGAGCACGAAGCTCGACGAGGGCGTCCACACGGTCTGGCCGAGAAAGCTCCAGAACGGACGATCCGAGAACGCAAAGCCGATGATCAGGCCGAGCACGCCGAGGGCCGACGCAACGTAGATGCCGGCGCCGAAGAACAGGCAGAACAGGCCGACCAGCAGCAGGCTTTCCCAGATCAGTACCTTTCCGGGGCCGGCGCCCATCATGGTGAGCACGATCGTCAGCACGACGAGGACGAGCAGGAAGAGAATCGCGATCACGTCGCGCCGTCCTTCGGTTCGGCAAATTCTTTCGCGCTGGAAAGCCCGGTCGCTTCCAGCGCTTCGGTCACTTCTTCCTGGTAGGTGCGCGAATGCACGAGCGCCTCGGCCTCGCGTCCGCGGCCCGCGAGCATCAGCAGCGTCGTTTCCATCAGCATCAGCAGGATCAACGCCAGGAAGACGACGATGCCGAACGCCCATAATCCTTGGGGGATCCACAGCGGCGTGCGCAGCACGCTGATGTCGGTCGCGCGGAACAGGACCGATTCATCGACCAGGTCCCAGGCGCCCTTGGCGATGAAGCTCATGAACACCGCAAGTGCCGCCAGGCTCAGCAGATGCATCGGATAGCGCACCGGCGCGGGCAAGCGGTTGATCAGCACATCGATGCGGATATGTGCGCGCTGGGTGAGCGCATGCGCGAGCGCCCAGGAGATGCCGAAGGCGAGCGTGTAGCCGGTCAACTCCGTGGTCGCCTGCGAGGAGAAGCCGAAGAAGCGCCGCGCGATCACGTCGAAGGTGATGAAGCAGGCGCAGACGATGAAGCCCCAGCCCGCCACGTAGCCCATCAGTGTGCCGAGCCGCGCGACGCCGCGGCGGCAAAACGACGCCGCGGCGATCACGCCGGAGAGCATGAACGAGCCGCAAACTCGGTGTGTTCCCCTCCCCCTTGCGGGGAGGGGTTAGGGGTGGGGGTCGGAGTTATTGGCGAGCATCGTGCCACAAACTTCAACCCCCACCCCGCGGGGGGCGT
>JAXDNZ010000576.1:0-4290 GCA_034669185.1 Hyphomicrobiales bacterium | reverse complement strand
CGGCACGTAGGTGTAGCCCTGCGTTTCGATCGTCTTGACCGAGCCGCCGCCGCCCGTGCCGTCTACAAGGCGGACAAGTGGAATGCGCAGCTCGTTGGCCATCTGCTCCGACATCACCTGCTTCTGGCGGATCGATGCGTCAGCCGCGCCGCCCCGCACAGTGAAATCGTCGCCGCCCACGACCACCGGCCGGCCCTCGATCCGTCCGCGCCCCAGAATGAAATTGGCCGGCTGAAACGACTCGATCTCGTCGTTGTCGCCGTATTGCGCGCGGCCCGCGACTGTGCCGATCTCGTGGAAGCTGCCGGAATCGAGCAGGGCGTCGATGCGCTCGCGCACCGTGAGACGGCCGGCATCGTGCTGGCGCTTGACCTTGTCCGGACCGCCCATTTGCCGGGCCAGCGCTTCGCGCCGTCGCAATTCTTCGATGTCGGCTTCCCAGCTCACCGGCCGCGCTCCTTCCCCCGATGGTAACGCGCGACTATACACGGCGCGTGGATCGGGGGAATTTGGACATGGCCGAGACGACCGTGCGTTCAGACCTCAATGCGGTCGTCTGGAAGATCGAGGCCGCGCCGGGTCGGGCCGTGAACGCGGGGGATACGTTGATCATCCTCGAGGCCATGAAGATGGAAATCCCGGTCGCGGCGCCGCGCGCCGGCACCGTGAAGGCGATCCTGGTCAAGGAGACGGACGAGGTCGCCGAAGGACAGCCGCTGGCGGTTTTACAATTTTGACCGGTCCGCCCGAATTGACGCGCATCGCAATCCGAGAGCGCCACGATTGAGCCGGAAATCCGCCCGTGCGGTTCCCAACGCCTGCCGTAGAGGCAGGTCAGCCTCCCGCCGCTGGGATTCGGGAGGATTTCCAAATGCATCGCTTGTTACCCACCTTGGCGGCGACCTCGTTTGCGCTTCTGTCACTCGGCGCGTCCGGCGCGCGTGCCGAGGAGTATCGCGTCAGCGGTCCGTTCTCGCACGAGAACCTTTCGATCTACCTCGTCCACGGCAAATCGGCCGAAGGTCGTGTGCCGCTGACCCTCGATGAGGCGCTCGCCAAGCGCGCGGTGCGCGTGCACGAGACCGGCGACGTCAATCAGCTCGCCGTCGAGAACCTGAGTGAGGAGGACGTCTTCATCCAGTCCGGCGACATCGTGAAGGGCGGCCAGCAGGACCGCGCGCTCACGGTGAGCCTCATTCTGCCCCCGAAGTCGGGCCGCGTACCGCTTGCGGCGTTCTGCGTCGAGCAGGGCCGCTGGTCGGCGCGGGGACGCGAGGACGTCAAAACCTTCTCGACCGCGTCGGCCACGGTGCCGTCGCGTGAGGCAAAGATCGCCATGAAAGTACCGGCCGCCGATGCGGCGGCCCCGCCGGAGACAGCGAATTTGGCTTCCCCTTCGCGGCCCTATTTGGCGGGCCGCGAGGCGGACACGGGCACGCGGCAGCAGCAGGTATGGCGAAAAGTGCGCGCGATCCAGGATCGGCTGTCGGCGAGCGTCGGCGCGCCGGTCAATGCGGCGGCATCGCAAACGAGCCTGCAGCTCGCGCTCGAGAACGAGAAACTGCGTGACTTGCAGACTGCCTACGTGAAGGCGCTGGAGCAGACCGCCACCAAGGACGGCGATGTGGTGGGTTACGTGTTCGCCATCAACGGCAAGCTCAATAGCGGCGACGTCTATCCGTCGAACGGCCTGTTCCTCAAGATGTGGAGCAAGCTGCTGCGTGCGAGCGTCACCGAGGCGATCGGCGAGAAGGACGCGAGGGTAGAAGCCACACCTTCGACCGAAGCCGTGATGGCGTTTCTCGATGCCGGCATGAAAGGCAAGTCAACCGAGAAGGCGCTGCCTGCGAATATCCAACTCGAGACGCGCACCGGCGACAAGGCGCTTTATTTCGAGACGCGGCGAAACGGCGCATGGGTGCATCGCAACTATCTGGCGATGTGACGCCACGTCGAGGGCCGACCGGCGAGGCAGATCCCGGCGGGCTTAAGTCCCCTGTCTTTGCAAATCCGCCGCTTCTGCTAAGGCAGGGGCGGCTCGCGGCTTCATGCGGGCCAAGATCGGTTCCGTACGAAAGCCCCGAATGCCTGCCAAAGACTCAAGCCAGCTCGAGCGCGTGCTCGCATCCGGGCGCTTCGCCGTCACCGCCGAGGTGACGCCGCCGGTCTCCTGCGATCGCGCCGAATTGCTCGCCCGGGCCGCTCCGTTGAAAGGCCTGGCCGATGCCGTCAACGTCACCGATGGCGCAGGTGCGCGCGCGCACATGGGGGCGCTCGCCGCTGCGATCGTGCTGCACGAGGCCGCCATCGAGCCGGTGCTCCAGCTCACCTGCCGTGACCGCAACCGGCTCGCGCTGCAGAGCGATCTCTTGGGCGCAGCCGCGCTCGGCCTGCGCAATCTGCTCGTGCTGCGTGGCGACGATCCAAGCGCCGGCGACCAGCCGGAGGCCAAGCCCGTGTTCGACCTCGACGCGCGCGCACTGATCAAGACCGCGGTCGAGATCCGCGACCGCGGCGAGCTGCCGCAGGGACGAAAAGTGACCGGCAAGGCCAGCTTCTTCATCGGCGCCGCCGATCTGCCGATCGATCCGCCGGCCGGCTGGAAGCCGAAGAGCCTCACCGACAAGATCGCCGCCGGCGCGCAGTTCGCGCAGACCCAGTTCTGCATGGATATCGAGATCGTGCGCCGCTACATCGCGCGGCTCGCCGAGACCGGGCTGACAAAGAAGATCGCGATCCTGATCGGCGTCGTGCCGCTGCGTTCGGCCAAATCGGCGCGCTGGATCAAGGAGCATCTCTACGGCGCGATCATCCCCGATCATATCGTGGAGCGGCTCGACTATGCGGGGGATCCGGCCGCCGAAGGGCGGCAGATCTGCGCCGATTTCATCGCGCAGCTCGCTGAAATCCCCGGCGTTGCCGGCGCGCACATCATGGCGCCGAACAACGAGGCCGCGATCCCCGACGTCATCGCCGAAGTACGCCGCACCGTGAAGGATCGCGCGCCGTCCCCGCCCGCGAGCCGCCGATCCGCCGGCTAGGAGGAGGCGAACAGGCGGCCCTTCAACACGCGCACGCCAACCGCTTCGCCGACTTCCACGGCGCGCGACGCCGCGGCCTCCACCTCGATCGCCGTTTCGGTCGGATCGAGCCGCACATGCACTCGCCGGCCCGTGGCGGTCCGGCGCACGCCGGTCACCGTCCCGGTGAGGTCGCCGGAATCCGGCTTGACCAGCACCGCATCGCCTGGCCGGAGATAAAGCTGCGTTGCGCCCTCAGCCTTTCCGATCAGATCGGCCGTGAACGGTTTGCCGGCAAATGCCGCCTGATCGTTGTGCACAGTGACCGGCATGGACGTGGTATCGCCGACGAATGCCATGACGAATGCCGACGCGGGGGAGTCATAGACCTCGTCCGGCGTTCCGATCTGCTCGATGCGGCCTTCGTTGAGAATTGCCACCCGATCGGCGAGTTCCAGCGCTTCGTCCTGGTCGTGAGTGACGAACACCGTCGTATGCCCGGTGCGCTCGTGCAGCTCGCGCAGCCAGCGGCGCAGGTCCTTGCGTACTTTCGCGTCGAGCGCGCCGAGCGGCTCGTCCAACAGGAGTACGCGCGGTTCGACGGCCAGTGCGCGCGCCAGCGCGACGCGTTGGCGCTGGCCGCCCGAGAGGTGCGCTGGGTATCGCCGACCGATCCCTGGCAGTTGAACCAGGTCGAGCAAGTCATTGACGCGCTTGCCGATTTCGCTCGCGGACGGCTGCCCGGCGCGGGGGCGCACGCGCAGGCCGTAGGCAATGTTGTCGGCGACTGTCATGTGCCGGAACAGCGCGTAGTGCTGGAATACGAAGCCGATCCGGCGATGCTGAACGGGGAGGCTGGTCGCGTCCTCGTTGGCGAACAACACCTTGCCGGCGCTCGGGATTTCGAGCCCTGCGATGATGCGCAACAGCGTGGTCTTGCCCGAGCCGGAAGGGCCGAGCAGCGCGATCAGTTCGCCGTCGCGGATATCGAGGCTCACGCCGCGCAGCGCGCCGGTGCCGCGGAAATCTTTCGCGATGTCGACGACGCGGATGTCCATTCAGCGCGCCACGGTGCCGGCGATGGCGCCGCCATAGCGCCATTCGAGATAGGATTTCGCCGCGAGGGTCACCAGAGCGAGAAGAGCCAACAGCGATGCGACCGCAAACGCGGCGATGAAGTTGTATTCGTTGTAGAGGATTTCGACGTGCAACGGCATCGTTGTGGTGACCCCGCGGATGTGGCCGGAAACGACCGCGACGGCGCCGAATT
>JAXDNZ010000575.1:0-4251 GCA_034669185.1 Hyphomicrobiales bacterium | reverse complement strand
GCTCATGCTCGCGAAAGCGGGCATCCAGTTCTTATGTCCCTGGGTCCCCGCTTTCGCGGGGACGAGCGGATGAACCAATCTCCTTATGCGGCCTTTGCCGCCGCGTAGCCGGCGAAGGTGCCGCCTTCGTCGGCAAGCTTGTTCAACAGCGCGGCCGGCTCATGGCGCTTGTCGCCTGAGTCTTTTGCAAGCTGGCGCAGCCGGTCGCGGATCTTTGCGAGGCCGACCGTGTCGGCCCAGTGCATCGGCCCGCCGCGCCAGGCCGGGAAGCCATAGCCGTAGAGCCAGACCACGTCGATGTCGCCCGACCGCGCCGCGATGCCCTCCTCGAGGATGCGCGCGCCTTCGTTCACCATCGGGTAGATCAGGCGTTCGATGATCTCTTCTTTGCTGATCAGCCGCCGCTTTACACCGAGCCTTACCGAAGCATCGACGATCAGCTTCTCGACCTCCGGATCAGGGCGCGCAGAGCGGCCTTCATAGAGATAGAAGCCCTTGCCGGTCTTCTGGCCGAAGCGGCCGGCCTCGGCGAGCGTATCGGCGATCTCGTTGCGCACGCCGCGCTCCTTGCGCGAACGCCAACCCACGTCGATGCCGGCGAGATCGCCCATCGCGAACGGCCCCATCGGGAAGCCGAACTCGGTGAGCGCGCCGTCCACGTCCTGCGGCAGCGCGCCTTCGAGCAGGAGCTTCTCGGCCTCGATCCCGCGCGCGGAAAGCATGCGGTTACCCACGAAGCCGTGGCAGACGCCGACCACGACCGGCACCTTGTTGATCTTTCTGCCCACCGCCATCGCGGTCGCGAGAACGTCCGGCGCCGTGTCCTTGCCGCGCACGATTTCCAGAAGCTTCATCACATTCGCCGGCGAGAAGAAGTGCATGCCGAGCACGTCGCCCACGCGCTGCGTGGTCTGTGCGATCTCGTCCACGTTGAGGTACGATGTATTGGTCGCCAGCACCGCCCCCTTTTTGGCGATCTTCTCGATCTTGCCGAACAGCTCTTTCTTCACCGGCATGTTCTCGAACACCGCCTCGATGATGATGTCGGCATCCTTCAAAGCGTTGAGATCGGTGGATGGGGTGAACAGCGCGAGGCGCTTGCTCATGTTCTCCGGCGTCAGCGAGCCGCGCTGGACCGACATCTGATAATTCTTCTCGATCGTCGCCATGCCGCGCTTGAGCGCCGCTTCGTCGTTCTCGATGATCGTGACCGGGATGCCGACATTGGCGAAGTTCATCGAGATGCCGCCGCCCATGGTGCCGGCGCCGATCACGGCGGCGCGCCTGATCTCGCGCGGCTGAACATCCTTGCCGATGCCCGCCACCTTTGCGGCCTCGCGCTCGGCGAAGAAGATGTGGCGTTGGGCCTTCGACTGATCGCCGACGACGAGCTTCATGAAGAAATCGCGCTCTTTCTTCTGCGCTTCGTCGATCGGCGTATCGAGGGTGAGGCGTATCGCCTCGATCGCGGCGGCCGGCGCGTGCAGGCCGCGCGTCTTCTTGGCGTGCTGCGCGACGATCTCGTCGAATTTCGCCGGATTGGCGCGGATGTCCTTCAGCTTGTCCTCGCGATCCTTCACGCGCACGAGCGGACGCTTCTCGGCCAATACCCTGCGGGCGAACGCGACCGCGCCGGCGACGAGATCGCCCTCGATGATCTCGTCGACGAGGCCGGTGGCGAGCGCGTCCTTCGCCGGGATCGGATCGCCCGACAGGATCATCGGCAGCGCCTTCTCGATGCCGACGAGTCGCGGCAGACGCTGCGTTCCGCCCGCTCCCGGAATGAGGCCGAGCTTGATCTCGGGAAGACCGAGCCGCGTGCCGGCGGCGGCGACACGGAAGTGGCAGCCCATGGTCAGCTCGAGCCCGCCGCCAAGCGGCGTGCCGTGCACCGCCGCAATCGTCGGCTTCTTCACGTCGTCGATGATCGAGATCACCTCCATCAGGCCCGGCGGCTGCGGTGGCTTGCCGAACTCCGTGATGTCGGCGCCTGCCACAAAGGTGCGGCCCGCGCCGGTGAGGATGATCGCCTCGACGCTTGCATCGTCGCGTGCCGCGACGATGCAGTCCTTGATGCCTGCCCGCACGGCTTGGCGCAGCGCATTCACGGGAGGATTGTCGACGGTGATGATGGCGACGTTGCCGTCGCGACGCATGCTGACTGGATTGCTCAAGACGCTTCCTCGGAGATTTTCATTGCTTATAGCAGGCTTCGACGCAGCGTGTTCGGATCGCGATTGCGTGCAATTCCGCAATGCAAAACGCCATTCTGCACGTTGACCGCGACGCTAGGGTGTGGTGGTGTTGCTGTCAAATGAGAGCCGGACGCGCGGTGTTGCGCGCGATAACCGGCACGAGGGGAGCGTAACTGAGTCGTGACCTTAGATGTCGGTCATGAGTCCTGGGACGTTGCGCCCGCGCGCGGCGCGCGCCCCGCTATCAATGGCGATCGCAAATTCATCACAGCGCTGGCACGCGGCCTCGAAGTGCTGCGCGCGTTCACGCCGACCGACAGCCTGCTGGGCAATGGCGAGATCGCCGAGCGCACCGGCCTGCCGAAGCCGACCGTTTCGCGCCTGACCTACACACTCACGAAGCTCGGCTACCTCGCGCATGTCGAGCGGCTCGCGAAATATCAGCTCGCGCCGGCGGCGCTCGCGCTCGGATACACGGCGCTCGCCAACATCCGCATCCGGCAGCTCGCGCGCACGCATATGCAGGAGCTTGCCGACTACGCGGGCGCCGTCGTGGCGCTCGGCACGCGCGACCGGCTCGATCTTATCTATCTGGAGCTGGCGCGCTCGAAGCACGGCGCGATGCTGCGCCTCTCTCAGGGGTCGCGTCTGCCGATCGCCACGACCGCCATGGGCCGTGCGCTGATCGCCGGCATGCCGGAGGCGGAGCGCACCTGGCTGCTGGGCTACATCAAGCGTCAGGAAAGCAAGAACTGGCTCAAAGTTAAGTCCGGCATCGAGCGGTCGATCCGTGACTACGAGGCGCGCGGCTTCGTGCTGTCGCTGGGGGATTGGGAGCGCGACATCAACGCGGTCGGTGTGCCGCTGACCGCGCCCGACGGGTCCGGCGTTTATGCGTTCAATTGCGGCGCGCCCGGCTTCCAATTCACGCGCGAGCGGCTTGAAGGCGACATCGGGCCGCGGCTCGTCAACATGGTGCGCAATGTCGAGGCGGCTCTAAGCGGCCGATAATGCCCGCAAGAGATAGCAAGATAACCGAGGGGAGAGCGTCATGAGTGTCGAGAGGATGGCAGCAGGCACGCCACGCGCGATCGTGTCGCCTGACGTCTGCTGACGCCAGTGTCCACCGCCGTCGCGATCGACATGACGAGCGCGCTGCCGCGCGTGAACGCCGCGCCGCTGATTGCGGTGCGTGACGTCAGCGTGCGCTTCGGCGGCATCGTGGCGCTCGACAAGGTGTCGTTCACCATCGACGAGCGCCAACTGCTCGGGCTTATCGGGCCCAACGGCGCGGGCAAGACGACCCTGTTCAACTGCTTTTCCCGCCTCTACACGCCGGTCTCGGGCGACATCCTGTTCGAGGGACAGAGCATCCTCGGCCGTCCGCCGCATCGCATCGCCGATATCGGGATTGGCCGCACGTTCCAGAACCTCGCGCTGTTCCGCACAATGTCGGTGCTCGACAATGTGCGCGTCGGCAGCCATCCGCTCGGCCGCACGGATTTCTTCTCCAACGCCGTACGGCTGCCCTGGACGCGGCGCGAAGAGGACGCGCTCGCCGACATCGCCTGGGAGCTCATCGACTTCCTCGATCTCGGCGCGGTGGCGCATCGCCGCGTCGCCGACTTGCCGTTCGGCTTGCAGAAACGCGTGGAGCTAGCGCGCGCGCTCGCGGCGCGGCCGAAGCTGCTCTTGCTCGACGAGCCGGCCGGCGGACTGAACCACACCGAAATCCACGGCTTGGGTGAACTGATCAAGCGCATCCGCGACGAGCGCAACGTCACGATCCTGCTGGTCGAGCATCACATGAGCATGGTGATGTCGATCTGCGACAAGGTCGTGGCGCTCGACTTCGGCAAGAAGATCGCGGAAGGCACGCCGGCACAGGTGCAGAACGACGACGACGTGATCCGTGCCTATCTGGGGACGACGAAGAAATGAGCACGCCGCTGCTCGAAGCCCGCGATCTCTGCGCCTTCTACGGCGCGACGCAGGTGCTGTTCGGGCTCGGCCTTGCGATCGGCGAGGGCGGAATCACCACGATGCTCGGCGCGAA
>JAXDNZ010000574.1:0-3864 GCA_034669185.1 Hyphomicrobiales bacterium | reverse complement strand
GAGGCGACGATGAAGCGAAGGAATTTTCTCGTGGGCGCAATTCCGGCACTGATGATGATGTCGAGCGCCTATGCGATCGAGCTTGATCCGAAGATCGTCGGCTTCACGCTGCCGAAGGATATCAAGTGGGTCGAGAACACGCGCTCCGGCAATCGCACCGTCGTGCTGCAGGGCGATCCGACCAAGCCCGGCCCCTACGCGATGCTGCTCACCTGGCTGCCGGGCAACATGAGCCGTCCGCATTTCCATCCGAACGACCGCTTCTTCATGGTGCTCTCCGGCACGTGGTGGGTCGGCAACGGCCCGAACTTCGATCCCGAGGCGACCGTCCCGATGCCGGCCGGCACGCATGTGATCCATTATGCCAAAGGCGTGCACTACGACGGCGCCAAGACCGAGCCGGCAACGATCGTGGTGTGGGGCGAAGGGCCGGCGACGTCGACGCCGTTCGTCGCGGCGAGCGACGCGAAGAAGTAGCGGGCCGTTTTCTCTATACCGCTCGTCCCCGCGAAAGCGGGGACCCAGGCATCGTAGCCCGGATGAGCGAAGCGATATCCGGGGCCGAATGCGCCGCAAGGGAAGGCCCCGCATGTCGCGCCGTGCGCCTTCGGCGCCCGGATCGCTCATGCGGGCTACGGACTGATCATCGCCACATCGCGCGCATGCGCGCCGAGAGGTCGATGCGCGGGCGCGACTGCGCGGCGGTCCGCTCGCCTTGGGCCGCATGCGCGGCCTGCGGCCACACCCGCTGCTCGAACAGATGCAGCATCGAGGACGGGATGAAGCGCGTGCGCGAGGCGTGCACGTAGCCGTCGCCGTTACGCGCTTGGCTGTGCACGTAGAAACGATGCGGCACCACCAGGTCGAGCGCATCCTTGGCGCGCGTCATCGCAACGTAAAGGAGCCGCCGCTCCTCCTCGATCTCGTCGGTGTTGCCGGTCGCCATGTCTGACGGGATGCAGCCGTCGACCGCGTTGAGCACGAACACCGCTTTCCATTCCTGGCCCTTGGCGGAATGGATGGTGGAGAGGATCAGGTAGTCCTCGTCGAGCAGCGGCGCGCCGGACTCATCGCTCGCCGCGCCCGGCGGATCGAGGGTGAGGTCGGTGAGGAAACGCTCGCGCGTCGGATAACCGGCCGCGATCTGCTCCAGTTGCGTGAGATCGGCGGCGCGCATGTGCGCGTCCTCGTGGATGCGCGCAAGATGCGGCTCGTACCACTCGCGCACCTGCGCGAGCTCGGCCGGCCAGCCTGAGGCGCGGCGGAACAGGCTCTCGAACAGCGCGGCGAAATCCTCCCACGCCTCGCCCGCACGCGGCGGCGCGAAGGTGGCCAGCCTCGCGGCCGCGCCGGGCGCCGCGAGCCGGTCGAGCACGCGGCCCGCGGTGGCGGGGCCGACGCCGGGGAGAAGCTGGAGCACGCGGAAGCCGGAGACGCGGTCACGCGGGTTCTCGGCAAAACGCAGACACGCGAGCATGTCCTTCACGTGCGCGCTGTCGAGGAATTTGAGCCCGCCGAACTTCACGAACGGGATGTTGCGGCGGGTCAGCTCCACTTCAAGCGCGTCGGAATGATGCGCCGCGCGAAACAGCACGGCCTGGTTCTTCAGCGCAATGCCGGTCTCGCGGTTCTCCAGCACGCGGTCGGCGACGTAGCGCGCCTGGTCGCCCTCTTCGCGCACCGTCACCAGCAGCGGCCGCGCGCCCGCGGCGCGCTCGGACCACAGATCCTTGGTGAAGCGCTCGGGCGCGAGCGCGATCACGGCATTCGATGCGGCCAGGATCGGCTGCGTCGAACGGTAATTGCGCTCGAGCGTGACGATGCGCGCAGCCGGGCTGAATGCTTTGGGAAAGTCGAGGATATTGCGCACGGTCGCGGCGCGGAACGAATAGATCGACTGCGCGTCGTCGCCGACCACCGTAAGTCCGCGCCCGTCCGGCTTCAGCGCCAGAAGAATATTGCCCTGCAGCGCGTTGGTGTCCTGATATTCGTCGACCAGCACGTGATCGTATCGGCCGGCGATGTCGGCGGCGATCGCGGGCTCGGCCGCCATCTGCGCCCAGTAGAGCAGCAGGTCGTCGTAATCGAGCACGTTCTGGCGCTGCTTTGCCTCGACGTACGCGGCGAACAGCGTGCGCAGCTGCGTGGCCCAGGCGGCGCACCACGGGAACGCTTTCGCCAGCACGCGGTCGAGCGGCTCCTGCGCGTTCACGGCGCGCGAATAGATCGCAAGACACGTGCCCTTGGTCGGGAAGCGCTCCTTGGTCGCTGAGAAATCCAGCTCGTGCCGGACGAGGTTCATCAGATCGGCGGCGTCCTCGCGGTCGTGGATGGTGAAGCTCGCGTCGAGCCCGATCTCGGCGGCGTGCTCGCGTAGGAGCCGCGCGCCGACCGCGTGGAAGGTGCCGGACCACGGCAGCCCGAACGGCCGCTGGCCCCCAAGCGCGAACGCCACGATGCGCTCGGCGCGGCGCGCCATTTCGGCGGCGGCGCGGCGCGAAAACGTCAACAGCAGGATGCGGCGCGGATCGGCGCCGTTGACGATCAGATGCGCGACGCGATGGGCCAGCGTATCGGTCTTGCCCGAACCCGCGCCGGCGATCACGAGCAGCGGCCGCGTGTCATCCGCGCCGACGCCGTGCTCGACCGCGCGGCGCTGCTCGGGGTTGAGCCTGTCGAGATAGGCCGCTGTCATGCGAATCACGTCCGGCAAGGTCCGGCGGAGGCTTTCACGTTTCCAGTTTTGTTCGCAAATGCCGCACCGGTGGCGAGCCCCTTGCCGGGACGCTTGACCTTTGTGGCTCTGCCTTTATGCAGACGGGCGAAGCTTTTCGAGAGGCGGGTTTTTCGATGAAAAAAGTCTATCCCGACGCCAAATCGGCGCTCGCGGGCGTGCTCAAGGACGGCATGATGGTCATGGCCGGCGGCTTTGGCCTGTGCGGCATGCCGGAGACGCTGATCAGGGCGCTGCGCGACTCCGGCGTGAAGAACCTGACCTGCGTCTCCAACAATGCCGGCATCGACGGCGCCGGGCTGGGTCTCCTCCTGGAGACCCGCCAGATCAAGAAGATGATCGCGTCCTATGTGGGCGAGAACAAGCTATTCGCGCAGCAGTTCCTCGCCGGCGAACTGGAGATCGAGTTCAACCCGCAGGGCACGCTGGCCGAGCGCATCCGCGCGGGCGGCGCCGGCATTCCGGCCTTCTTCACCAAGACCGGCGCCGGAACCGACATCGCCAAGGGCAAGGAAGAGCGCGAATTCAACGGCCAGCGCTACATCATGGAGACCGGCCTCGTCGCCGATCTCGCGCTGGTGCATGCCTGGAAAGGCGACACCGAGGGCAACCTGGTCTACCGCAAGACGGCGCGCAATTTTAATCCCATGATGGCGACCGCCGCGCGCGTCACGGTCGCCGAAGTCGAGCATCTGGTCGAACCGGGGGAACTCGACGGCGATCACATCGTCACGCCCGGCGTGTTCGTCCAGCGCATCATTCACACCACCGCCGAGAAGCGGATCGAGCAACGCACCTTGCGCAAGCGGCCGGAAGCAGCCGCCGCCGGAGTGGAGGTTTAACCATGCCCTGGACCCGCGAGCAGATGGCCGAGCGCGCCGCCAAGGAATTGCGCGACGGCTTCTACGTCAATCTCGGCATCGGCATCCCGACACTGGTGTCGAACTACATCCCGACCGGCATGAGCGTGCAGCTGCAGAGCGAGAACGGCATGCTCGGCTTCGGCCCGTTCCCCTATGAGGGCGACGAGGACCCGGATCTGATCAATGCCGGCAAGCAGACCATCACCGAACTGCCCACCACCAGCTATTTCTCGTCGGCCGATTCCTTCGGCATGATCCGTGGCGGCC
>JAXDNZ010000573.1:0-3674 GCA_034669185.1 Hyphomicrobiales bacterium | reverse complement strand
CGGATCAGCGCGCCCTGGTCGCGCGCGGTGTGGATCCAGTCGATCCAGGGGCGCCGCTTCACGGCGTCCACCGGCCCCGTCGCGCCGAGCAGGATGACCGGCACGCGGTCGCACCACGCATTGAAGACCGCCATGGTGGCGTGCATCAGGCCGACGTTTGAATGCACCGCCGCCGCCATCGCGCGGCCGGTCACTTTGGCATATCCATGCGCAATCGCGACCGCGCTTTCCTCGTGCAGGCAGAGCAGCATCTGCGGCGCGCTGTTGCCGAGATAGTTCACCAGCGAGTCGTGCAGCCCGCGATAGCTCGCACCGGGATTGAGCGCGATATACGGCACGTCAAGCGCGCGCAACGTCTCGGCGATGACGTCGCTGCCGAACGCGGCGGCGTTCGCCAGCGAGGGCAGGGGGCGTTCGATGGCTGAAGGATCGGAGGGCATTCCGGCTTCCGTAGGGTGGGCAAAGCGAAACGTGCCCATCGTCTTCATCGGAACATAGCATGGTGGGCTTGGCGCTGCGCGCCTGAGCCCACCCTACGAAACCGGCTTCGCGCTCCACATGCCGTTCGCCCTTTCGAACCGCAGCGGCACTGCGTTGCGGCGGTGCTCGTTCACGAGCGTCGCGCTGGTGAGCGCGCAGGTGACCAGCAGGATGCCGCCATGCGCGACGATCACGGTCTCGCCGTCGCGGGTATCGTCCGAAAGAATGCGCATGACGCTGTGCGCGGCGCGATGGACGAAGGTTGCGAGTGGCTCGCAGCCGTCGGGGTCCCAGTCCCAGTTGAAGGCGCCATTGATCGGCGTGTCCCACAGACTCACGTAGAAGCGCTCGCTGAGCGCGCCGTCGACCTCCGGATGGATGCCGTGCTCGGCCGCCACCAGGCTTGCGGTGCGCCACGCCCGCGCCATCGGGCTCGCAACCAGTCTGCCGATACGAGTCTTTGCCAGAGTCTTGGCGGCAACTGCCGCTTGCCCTTCGCCGGTCTCGTTCAGTGGCGTATGCGGCATTTGATAGCGCTTGGTGCGGTTTCCTTCCGTCTCGCCGTGCCGCACGAAGATGAAGCGGTCGCGCTTGGGCGAAAACGGGATCGCGGAGGCAAGCTCCGCGATCCGCTCGTAGCCGAGAAGGTCGATGACTTGGGTCATTGTTCTTCCTTATCCCTCCCCCGAAGGGGGAGGGTCGGGTCGCCGAAGGCGATCCAGGGTGGGGTCCTACTTTGCGGCACGAACCCCACCCGGCGAACTTCGTTCGCCGACCTCCCCCAAGAGGGGGAGGTATAAGAAGCTCACGCCTGGGCGATGAACTTCTTGTTCATGTAGACCTCAAGGCCCTCGATGCCGCCCTCGTGGCCGTAGCCGGAATCCTTGATGCCGCCGAAGGGCGTCTCCGGCGTCGAGATCGCGACGCTGTTGACGCCCACCATCCCGGATTGCAGCGCATCGCCGATCGCCGTCGCGGTCTTGGGCGAGGATGTGAATGTATACGCCGCAAGGCCAAACTCGAGCGAGTTCGCGCGCTCGACCACTTCGTCGAAGGTCTTGAAGGTGACGATCGGCGCGACCGGTCCGAACGGCTCCTCGGTCATGATCTTGGAGTCGTCGGGCACGTCGGTGATCACGGTCGGCTCGAAGAAGAAACCCTGATTGCCGCTGCGCGAGCCGCCGGTCTGCACCTTGCCGCCGCGGCTCTTGGCGTCCGCGACGAAAGAGTCCATCGCGTCGAGCCGGCGCGCATTGGCGAGCGGACCCATGGTGGTGTCCTTCTCCAGCCCGTCGCCGAGCTTGATCGCTTTGGCGTTGTCGGTGAAGCGCTTGAGGAAGCGGTCATAGACGCCCTCCTGCACGTAGAAGCGCGTCGGCGAGATGCAGACCTGACCGGCGTTGCGATATTTGAACGCCGAGATCGTGTCGGCGGTCTTCTCGGGGTCGGCATCGCCGAACACCACCACCGGCGAATGACCGCCGAGCTCCATGGTGGCGCGCTTCATGCCCTTGGCGGCGAGCTGGGCGAGATGCTTGCCGACCGGCACGGACCCGGTGAACGATATCTTCCGCACGATCGGGGACGCGATCAGGTGCTCGGAGACGGTTGCGGGTACCCCGAACACGAGATTCACGACGCCCGCCGGGACGCCTGCGTCCTCGAAGCATTTCACGAGCTCGACGCAGCCGGCCGGGGTCTCCTCCGACGCCTTGATGATGATCGAGCAGCCGGCCGCCAAGGCCGCCGCGATCTTGCGGGCGGGGGTGAGGACCGGGAAATTCCACGGCGTGAATGCCGCGACCACGCCGACCGGCTCGGTCACGACCATCTGGCGCACGGTCGGGTTGCGGCTCGGGATGATGCGGCCGTAGGCACGGCGGCCTTCTTCGGCGAACCACTCGACGATGTCGGCGGAGGTGACGACCTCGCCCTTGGCTTCGGCAAGCACCTTGCCCTGCTCCTGCGTCATCGAGCGGGCGATCGCGTCGGCGCGGTCGCGCACGAGATCGGCAGCCTTCTTGATGATGCGGCTGCGGTCATAGGCCGACTTCGATTTCCACAGCTTGAAGCCCTTGTCGGCGGCCGCGAGCGCCGCATCGAGGTCGCTCTTGGTGGCGTGCGGGAGATGGCCGAGCGATTTCTGCGTCGCCGGATTGATGACGTCTTCGCCGCCACCGCCGTTGCCGTGGTTCCACTTGCCGTCGATGTAAAGTCCGAGTTGCGTATAAGACATGGTGTCCTCGCCTTTTGAAGTTTCTGTCAGCGAAATGAGGGGCCGGCCATATGCCGCTCTTGCCTCAACGAATAGGCGAGAACGGCGCCGGAAGATAGATGTCGTTGCGCATGGTGAGCAGGTGGGTGGGGCCGCCCTTCGGCGGCCAGACGCCGGTTTCGATCGCGGTCTTGCGCGTGGCCGCGCGCACTTCGAGGCTCGGATAGGGCCAGATGTGCATGAAGCGCGTGACCTGCCCGCTGACCGAATACATCGCGGCCAGGATCGAGGAGAGTTTCTGCCGCGCCGGCACCGCCTGTTCCCAGGCCGCCATGGTGGGCGCGAGGCCGTTCGGCTTGAACCGATAGGTACGCACTTCGAAGATGGGGCCGTGTTGGCCCGGCTTGATGGCGGGCAGAAATGGAAACATCACGAAGGTATCGGCCGTCATGCCGGTGATCAGCTCGACGCAGCCGAACGGGTTTTCGCTTTTTGCGACCTGCGCGCGGTCGGCGATCATGTCGGCTTCGCTCGCGTAATGATGCAGCAGCAGGATGGTATTGAGATCGCCGATCTCGTTCGCCAGGCAGGCGATGAACTCGCCCTTGCGCGGATTGGCTTTGAGCCACTGTTCGATCGGGGGAAGCGCCTTGCCGTGCGTATTCGGTTGTACCGTGATGGTTGTGACGTCATAGGGCATGCGAGAACTCGACGATGTGAAAATGCCGGGCAATTGACAGCGAAGGATCGCGGCCTTTTAGTCCCGGTGGGGCGGCGCGCAAACTAGCCTTGGGCCTGCGGTCCCGCAATGGCACGCGCAAGACGGCAATAACAGAAACCTGGGAGGATGCGTGATGAAGCAACTGAGCCGACGGTCGGTCCTTGCCGGCACGGGCGCCGCGACGCTGTCGCTTGCGGCCGGCACGCGGGCGCAGGCCGCTGATCCGGTAAAAGTCGGTGTCCTGTTTCCGCTCACCGG
>JAXDNZ010000572.1:0-10501 GCA_034669185.1 Hyphomicrobiales bacterium | reverse complement strand
CGTTCGCGCGCTCCGGATCGACAATGGCGTTGAGCCGCACGTCGACCATTCAGCTCACCCTCGCCCTCTCGACGATCGTGTCGGCGTCCAGTCCATAAAGCGCATCGAGAATCCCGGCCTCGAAGCTGCCCGGGCCGTTCGCGTGCGCGCCCGCGACCTCGCCGGCGATGCCGAACGCCGTCAGCGCCGCCGCCGTCGCGGTCAGCGTATCGGGCTCAACCGCGAGACAGGCCGCGATCATTGCGGAGGCCGCGCAGCCCATGGCGGTGACGCGCGTCATCAGCGGATGGCCGTTTTCGAGCGCGACGTGGCGCGCACCATCCGCCACAAGGTCCACCTCGCCCGTAAGCGCGACGATCGCGAGCGTGTCGAGCGCATAGCGGATCAACTCGTCGGCGTCCGGCTCCGCGCCGGCGAGCGCGACAAACTCCGCGCGGTTGAGCCGGATGGTGCGCGGTTTCAGCGCAACCAGCGTCCTGGCGTAAGCGGCACGCGGAGGTGAGCGGTCGATGAACACCGGATCGAGGACCCAGGGGACGCCTTCCTCGGCCGCGACTTCGATCGCGCTCGCCGCTGCTTCGCGCCGTTCCGCGTCGAACGTGCCGAGGTTGACCAGCAGCCCATCCGCGCCGGCCACGAACGCGCCGATCTCTTCCGCAGCGAGCGTCATTGACGGGATGGCGCCGGCCGCGAGCAGCGCGTTCGCGGTGAAGTTCTGCGCGACGCTGTTGGTGATGCAGTGCACACGCGGGCGCCGTGCGCGCAGCCGCGCCAGAATGTCGGCGGTGGCGTGGGCAAGGTCGCTCTGCGGTGCATGCATCTCAAGCTCCCTCCGCCGGCATGACCCGGATCAGGTTCGATGGGTTGGCGGATGCCTCTCAGCCCGCCGCGACATGCGCCGGGCACCCCATTGAGATTGCTGGCGGATACGTAGCGCCGGGTGATGCCCCGTTCAAGGCCTGTTCAGCGCTCGCCCAACTCGGCCTCGTCGGCGTCAGGCCCGTGATCGTGCGCCGCAAACCATGCGGTCAAGTGCGGCGAGGACCCTTCGGAGGCTTTCAACTGGCGTAAAGCGATGCGGACATAGGCCTGCGCGTACCGGTCGGTCGGCATCGCGATCGCATTGGTCGCCGCGCCGGAGATGACCGCTTTGGCGACATTGCGTTTGAGCCGAACGTGTTCGATATCGCCGTAACGCGACAGGATCCGCTGGAACGCCGCATAACGCGGCGCATCAAACGGCCGGGCGCGGCCGTAGCCGTCGCGCAGCGGATGCGCCGGATAGAGGTGCGCGCACGACACCCAGCCCTTCGGGATCGGCTCGGTCGCCGCATGAGTGCGTTTCCGCGCGAGCAGCTTCGGCAGCACGTGGGTATGTGGCCCCATCGGCGATGTACCGCCCGGCGCCGGGATCGTCTGATAGACTTCCGCGCGGCCGCAGCGCGTCATGAACACGCGGTGCGGGTTGTGGCTCAGGATCAGCGCCATGGCGGGATTGTCCGGCGCGAACATCGCGCGCCCGGCGCAGGCGCGCAGTTGTGCGGCGAGCTTCTCATCGTCGGTGCGCACACAGGCATCGACCTGGAGCGCCTCGAGGCCCAGATCGAACAGGATCGCGCCGCGGTCCTGCCCGCGCAACGCCTGCGTGTCGGGCCCAAGCTCGGTCAGCACGGCACGTTGCCCCATCGTGGCGGCGCGATCGGGCAAGCAGAGCGCGACGCGCTGGCTCCACGCCTGCGTCGTGACGGTCTCGAATGCGACGAGCCGCACGTCTGGCCGCGCCTCGATGCGGACACCGCCGCGCGCGGTCACCGCCGCGATGGCGGTCTCGGTGCGTGAAATCTCGACCGGCTCGTCCGGATCGCGCGAGAACTCCGCGATCGCGCCGAACGTGCCAAGGCTCCATTGCGCATCCGTGTCCTCGATCTGTGCGGCGAGAAAATCGAGAAGCTCCGGGGGCTCCAACTTCCGCTGCATCAATTTCCCTTCGCGCCCGACTTGGCAATCACGGCGCTCCACTTGTCGATCTCGTTGCGGATAAACGCCGAGAATTGCTCCGAGGTTGTCGGCACCGGCTCAGCGCCGACCGCAATGAAACGTTGTTTGATCGCCGGATCGTTTAACGCGCCAACAATTGCTTCGTTCAATTTGGCAATGATTTCAGGCGGCGTGCCGGCTGGAGCGACGGCGCCGAACCAGCCGATCGCCTCGTAGCCGGGAAGCCCCGCTTCGGCGAAGGTCGGAACGCCGGGCAGCGACGAGGCGCGGCGCGCGGTCGAGACGCCGAGCGCCTTCACCCGGCCATCGCCGATCAGGGAAATCGCCGAGGTGATGTCGGTGACCCCCAGCGGCACATGGCCGGCGAGCACGTCACCCGCCACCGGCCCTGAACCGCGATACGGGACCAGCGTGGTGCTGACGCCGGCCATCTGGTTGAACAGTTGCGCCGTCAGGTGCATCGCGGTGCCGTTTCCGCCATGCGCGATCGAGAGCGTCCGCACCTTGGCAAGCGCGATGACGTCGCGCACCGAATTCGCCTCCGAGGACGCCGGCGCGATCAGGATGAAGGGGATTTCAGCGAGCAGCGAGATCGGAGCCAAGTCTTTCACCGGATCGTACGGCATCTTCTCGTTGAAGCTGACATTGACCGAGAGCGCGCCTGCGGCCGCGATGCCGATCACGTGCCCGTCGGGTGGCGATTTCGCGACTGCGTCGACCGCGATCACGCCGCCCGCGCCGGTGCGGTTCTCGATGATGATCGGCTGGCCGAGCTTCCTTTCGAGGTACGGCTGGATCGCGCGCGCCACGACATCGGCGCTGCCGCCGGGCGCAAACCCGAGGATGAGGCGGATCGGCTTTGTGGGAAACGGCTCGGCCGCCACGCCCGCGGCCGGCGTACCGACAAGCATTGCCAGCGTGATCGCGGCGAAGCGAAGCCTGACCATGTCCGCCCTCCCCCGTTGCGGGCCGGCGCGGCGCGCCTTGAGTCGCCATGATAGTGAAGAGCGGGCAAATCGGGTACCGTTGCGGGACGCCTTCCGCACTTTTGCGCGACATTGTGGCGCGCGCGAAAGCCAGCCCGCCGAGCCTGCCGTATGGACATGCACCGCACGCCGTCGCGGCTCGACCGCCTGATCCGGCCGCGCTCGGTCGCGATCGTCGGGGTTTCGCCGGAGCCAGGTCACATGGGCGGCTCCGTGCTCGCAAATCTGGAACGCTGCCGGTTCGAGGGCGACATCCACATCGTCAGCCGCTCGCGGCCCGAGTTCAACGGGCGAAAATGCGTGCCGAGCATCGACGACCTGCCGCATGGGGTCGATGCCGCCGTGCTGGTGGTGCCGCAAACCGTGGTCATGGACGCGATCGCGGCATGCGGGCGGCGCGGCGTCGGCGGCGCGATCGTATTCGCGTCGGGCTTCGCCGAGATGGGCGACGGCGGCCGCGCCGAGCAGGAAAAGCTCGCCGCTGCGGCGCGTGCCGCAAACGTCGCGATGCTCGGGCCGAATTGCATCGGGCTGTGCAGCTTCGGCGTTGGTGCGGCATTGACGTTCGAGTTCAACGTCGAGCGGCCGCCTGAGAGTGGCGCGCCGAAGATCGGCATGGTGGCGCAGAGCGGCGCGATGGCGGCGCTGATGCGGATGGCGTTCCTCGCCAAGGGCCTGGGCGTCACGTTCTACATCTCGACCGGCAACGAGGCGGACCTGACGGCGGAGGATTTCCTCGGTGCGCTGATCGACGACGACGAGACGAATGTCGCAGCGGTGTTCGTCGAACAGATTCGCCGTCCGCAAATGTTCCTCGAGATGGCGAACCGGGCCCGCGCGAGCGGCAAACCTATCGTTGTGATGCATCCGGGGCACAGCCAGCGCGCACGGGTCTCGGCCCAATCGCACACCGGGGCGCTCGCGGGCGATCATGCCGTCACCACCGCGCTGCTGCGCCACGCGGCCGTCGTCGTGGTCGACACGCTGGAAGAGCTGATGGACACGGTCGAGCTGCTCGCGCGCTTCAAACCGCCGGCGAAAGGGCCGGGCATCATCACCAATTCCGGAGCGGTGAAAGGCTTCGCGCTCGATTTCTGCGACCGGATCGGTCTCGATGTGCCCCGGCTCGGCCATGCGACCGAAACGGCTCTGAAAGCCTCGCTGCCGCCGTTCGCCTCGATCGACAATCCGGTGGATGTGACCGCGCAGGTGTTGCGCGATCTGACCCTTTGGACGAGCACCGCCGATGCGCTGCTGGCCGACCCCGCCATCGGCAGCCTGTGCATTCCAATGGTGGTCGGCTCGCCGAAATACGCGATGGACAAGGTGGCGGCGCTGCTACCGAGCATCGAAAAGGCGGGCAAGCCGGCCGTGATCGCCGTGCTGGGCGACGAGGCTCCGGTGCCGGGCGAATTCGTCACGGCCTGGCGCGAGAAGGGCGTTCCGGTGCTGCGCTCGCCGGAGCGCGCCTTGAGGGCCCTTGCCCATGCGACCTCGTACGGACAGGCGCTTGGCTTCCCGGCCGGCGAGCCGTTCACTGTGGCGGCACCTCGCCTCCCCCGGGGCGGCACGCTGCCGGAGCATGAAGGCAAGGCCTATCTGGCGGCGCTCGGCATCGCGGTGCCACAGGGCGCGCTCGCGCGCAGCGCCGAAGAGGCAAAGCGGATCGCCGCGCGCATCGGCTATCCGGTTGCCCTCAAGGCGCAAGCCGCCGCGCTCGCGCACAAGAGCGACGCCGGAGGCGTCGCTCTTGGCATCACGGACACCATCTCGCTGGACGCCGCCTGGCAGCGCATTTACGAGCGCATCGCAGCAGCGCGGCCGGGTCTTGCGCTTGATGGCGTGCTGGTCGAGGCCGTGGCGGCGCCCGGGCTGGAGCTGATTGTCGGCGCGCGTCGTGATCCCGATTGGGGTCCGGTGGTGCTGGTGGGGCTCGGCGGCATCTGGACCGAGGCACTCGGCGATGTGCGGCTGATGCCGGCGGACCTGTCCCGCGAGCGGGTGACGGCGGAGATCGGCGGGCTCAAGGGCGCCCGGCTGCTTCAGGGTCTGCGCGGGGCGCCGCCCGCCGATCTCACGGCGATCACGGAGGTCGTCGTGCGCGTGGGCGCGCTCATGCGGGCACGACCCGAGATCGCCGAGATCGATATCAACCCGCTGATAGCCTATCCCGAGGGTGTGCTCGCGCTCGACGCGCTGATCGTTGCGCAGCCCTAAGCTTGCCAGCGGCCCGCCTTTTTGCTGGATTGCCGAGACAGACCGGAGGCGCGGATGGTCCCCTTCTTCGTCCAGATCAAGTGCAAGCTCGGCAAGTCCTATCAGGTGGCGAACGCGCTGGCCGATGCCGAGATCGCCTCCGAAATCTATTCGACCGCCGGCGAGTTTGATCTGCTGGTCAAGTTCTACGTCGAGGACGGCACCGACATCGGGCACTTCGTCAACGAAAAGGTGCAGGTGATCCCCGACATCCAGGACACGCGTACGATCATCACCTTCAAGGCGTTCTAGCGCGGCATTCGATGAGATTGAATCAGCGCTCAACCCCGCTCGTCCCCGCGAAACCGGGGACCCAGTTCTTGGTCCTGGGTTCCCCCTTACGCGGGAATGAGCGGAGAATGTTTCAAAGTCGGCGCATCAAGCTATAGCGTCTACGTCCCGGTCGGCGGTCCTTCCGCCGCCCGCGCGCGTGCCCGCTCGAGGCCGAGTTGGCGCTCGCGCCAGATTACGAACAGCCCCGAGCCCGCGACGATCGCGGAGCCGATGTAGACCGTCGCGGTCGGCAGCTCGCCGAAAAACCAGTAGCCGATGATGAACGCCCACAGCAGCGCCGTGTAATCAAGCGGCGCCACCAGCGAGGCCGGCGCATAGCGATAGCTCTCGGTCAGCAGGATGTGCGAGAGGCCGCCGAACACGCCGAGACCGACCAGCGCGCCAAGCTGCGGCAGGCTCGGCACGATCCAGCCGAACGGCAGCGTCAGCAGCCCGCCGAGCGCGCAGAACAGCGAGAAATACAGAACGATCGAGGACGTGGTCTCGGTGTCCGTCAGCCGCCGCGTCTGCACGACGGACCCCGCATTGGTGAAGGCGCTGATCATGGCGAACAGCGCGCCCAGCGTTGCGGCGGACGTCGCGGCCGTCGTGTAGCGCGCAACATCGAGGTGCGGCCATAGCATCACGATCACGCCGATGAAGCCGACGCCGACCGCGCTCCAGCGATAGATGCGCACGCGCTCCTTGAGGATCCAGGCGGACAGCGCCACGGTGATGAGCGGCGACGCGAACGTGATCGTGGTGACGTCGACGATGGGCAGGCGCGCGAGCGCGGCGAAATTGAAGAACATCCCGGCGACGCTGATCATCCCGCGCGCCAGGTGGCCGAACGGCCGCGAGGTGCGGAACGCCGCCATAAGCTCGCCGCGCCACGCGTAGATGATGACCACCGGGACGAGCGCGAAGAACGAGCGGCAGAACACGACCTCGCCCAGCGGAGTCACGTCGCTGACGTAGCGCACGAACGCCGCCATCACCGAGAACATGAACGCCGACGTGAGCTTGAGCAGGACGGCGCGGAGGATGTTCATCGCCGGGACGCGCTACTGTTTCTTTTCGGGCTTCTTCGGGCCTTCCACCGGTGGCAGCGACTTGATGTAGAGCGCCATGGCGGCGCGGTCCTCCGCGGTGAGCTGCGAGGTGTTGCGGATCACGGCCGCCATCGCGCCGCCGACGGAGTCGCCGTCCGGCGTGTTGCCGGTCTCGAGCAGGTAGGCGATGTCCTTTTCGGAATAGTCGCCGAGTGCCTTCTGGGTGATGTTCGGCACGAAGCCCTTGCCCTCAGGATCCGGTCCGCCGGCGAAGCGCTGCGCCGCGACGATGCCGCCGAGCGCGTTGCGCGGCGAATGGCATTCGGCGCAGTGGCCGGGGCCGTTGACCAGATAGGCGCCGCGATTCCACGCCGCCGATTGCGCCGGGTCGCCCTGGAACGGCTTGCCGTCGAGGAACAGCAGCTTCCAGCCGCCGAGCGTGCGGCGGATGTTGAACGGAAACGGCACGTCATGATCGCGCACCCTGCCCGTCACGGGTGGAAGCGTCTTCAGGTGCGCGAACAGGTCGCGCACGTCGTCGAGGCGCATGCGCTGGTAGCTGGGATACGGAAACGCCGGAAAATAATGACGTCCGTCCGGCGAGGTGCCTTTCAGCATCGCGGTGACGAAATCGGCCTCGCTCCAACGGCCGATGCCGTCCTCGGGATCGGGCGAGATGTTGGGCACATAGAAGGTACCGAACGGCGACGGCAGGCCGAGCCCGCCGCCGAGCCGCGTCTTGTCCTCGGCGCCGGGCGTCGCGTGGCACGACGCGCAGCCGCCTGCGAAGAACATCTCCCTGCCGTTGCCGAGGTCCGCCGTGCGGGCGCTCAGTGCGCTCGCCGGTACGGCCGCCGGCATGGTGACGATCCAGAACACCGCGAGGCCGGTGAGCGCGGCGACCAAGCCAAGGGCAACGAGTTTGCGCAACATTGTTCTTCCGGCTCATGAGAATCGAAAAGGGCGGCGCGTCGAACCGACGGCCACCCCTCATGATAAACCGAAATGGGCGGGATCAGCTCTTCTTCGCCCGGTAGGTCTCGTGGCAGGCGCCGCAGTTCTTGGTCAGCCCGCCGAATGCGGACTTGAACGTGTCGGCGTCCTTCACCGTGCTCTGCGCCGCCTTGGCGTCGGCGGTGAACTTGTCTGCCTTGGCCTTGAAGTCGGCCTTGTTCTCCCAAATCGCCGGCAAGGCCGCCGTGTCGCCGCCGGTCTTGGACGCGTCGGGAAACATGTCCGGGATTTTCGGGCCGACCTCGACATACGTCGCGAGGATCGCCTGGGCTTTGGCGTGGTCGTAAGGAATCTCGCCTTTGGCCATGCCGGCGCCCGTCTTGGTCTGTGCACCAAGGTCCTTCATGTGCTGTCGGCGCGCCGCGATCGGATCGGACTGCGCGACGACGGCGGTCACGCCGATGGCGATGGCGGCAGCGGCAAGCACGGTACGGATCATGGATCTCCCCCTGTGGAAGCGGGCGGGGCGCCCGGCTTTTCGGACAACCCCGGCCGCAGGCGTGTTATTCCGCGAAAGAGATCATGCCGCGGGCGCGCCGCAGGATCACGATTTCGTGAGGCAACGCGTGGCGCGGCGGAACGTCGCGCTCGCTCATTCCGCCGGATGCGCGACCGGCGCCACCGGCTCCTTGCGCCGCGTGCCGAGCCCGGCGATCCAGCGGCAGACTACGTAGAACACCGGCGTGAAGATCAGACCGAACGCGGTCACCCCGATCATGCCGGAGAACACCGCGGTGCCGAGCGACTGGCGCAGTTCCGCGCCCGCGCCGGTCGCGGTGACGAGCGGAAAGACGCCGAGGATGAAGGCGAGCGACGTCATGATGATCGGACGGAGCCTTAGCTTCGCCGCCTCGATCGCGGCCTGAAAGCGATTGCGGCCCTGATCCTCGAGCTGCTTGGCGAACTCCACGATCAGGATCGCGTTCTTGGCCGCCAACGCAATGAGCACGATGAATCCCACCTGCGTCAGGATGTTGTTGTCCATTCCCCGGATGATGACGCCGAGGATCGCCGCCACCAGGCACATCGGCACGATCAGGATGACGGCGAGCGGCAGTGTCAGGCTTTCGTATTGCGCGGCGAGCACCAGGAACACGAACACAACGCCGAGCACGAAGGCGAACATCGCGGTGTCGCCGGCGCGGATCTGCTGGAACGCAAGCGTGGTCCATTCGTAGGAAAAGCCCGGCGGCAAGGTTTCAGCCGCGAGCCTCTGCATGATCTCGATCGCCTGACCCTGGCTGTAGCCGGGCGCCGCATTGCCGTCGAGTTCGGCCGCCGGATAGATGTTGTAGCGCGGCACCCGATAAGGGCCCGAGATGTCGCGCACGGTCGTGAACGAGCCGAGCGGCACGGTGTCGCCGGAGGAATTGCGCACGCGCAGTTGCAGCACGTCCTTCGGTTCGAGGCGATACTTGGCATCCGCCTGCGCCTGTACCCGGAAGGTCCGGCCGAACAGGTTGAAGTCGTTGACGTAGGCCGAGCCGAGATAGATCTGTAGCGCGTTGAACACGTCGGCGACGTTGATGCCGAGGAGCTGCGCCTTGTTGCGGTCGATGTCGAGATAGAGTTGCGGCGTCGCGGTGTCGAACAGCGAGTACACTTGCGTGAGGCCTGCGGTCTGCGCGGCGCGGCTCATCATCGCGTTGAGCGCCTGCTGCAGCGCCTGCGGGCCCAGGCCGCCGCGGTCCTCCACCATCATGCGGAAACCGCCGGCATTGCCGATCCCGGAGACCGGCGGCGGCATCACCACGATCAGGAACGCATCCTGGATCGAGGAAAGCTTCTGGATCAGCGTGCGCTGCAGCGCCGGGCCGGATTTGGCCGGGTCCTTGGCACGCTCATCGAACGGATCGAGCACGATGAACATCGCGCCCGCGTTTGGCGCATTGGTGAACGTCGCGCCGGAGAACCCAACCACGTTGACCGCATGTGCGACACCGGGCGTGGCGAGCACGATCTCGGCCGCCTTGCGCATCACCTCGTCGGTGCGCTGCAGCGACGCGCCGGGCGGGAGCTGCGAGGCAAGAATGAGAATGCCGCGGTCGATCTGCGGGATGAAGCCTTGCGGGGTGCGGCGGAATTCAGTCAGGCCGACCGCCAGGATGCCGACATAGAGCAGCACCATGATGACGGCGTGACGCACGACCTTGCGGGTGACCCAGCCGTAGCCGCTCGCGAAGCCCTCGAAACCGCGGTTGAACAGGCGGAAGAAGCCGTGGATCGGCTTTTCCCACCAGCGGTCCTTATGCGCAGGGTCGTGCGCCTTCAGCAGCAGCGCGCACATCGCCGGCGACAGCGTCAGCGACACGATCAGCGAGATCACGGTCGCGCTGGCGATCGTCAGCGCGAACTGCCGGTAGAACTGCCCCGAAATGCCGGTGATGAAGGTCGAGGGCACGAACACCGCGCAGAGCACGAGCGCGATCGAGATCAGTGCGGTGCCGACCTCGTCCATGGTCTTGTACGAAGCGTCGCGCGGAGATAGTCCGGCCGCGATGTTGCGCTCGACGTTCTCAACCACGACGATCGCGTCATCGACCACGATGCCGATGGCGAGCACGAGGCCGAACAGCGAGAGATTGTTGAGCGAGAACCCGAACAGACTCATGGTGAAGAACGTGCCGATGAGCGAGATCGGGATCGCGAGCAGCGGGATCACCGCGGCGCGCCATGTCTGCAGGAACAGGATGATCACGACGACGACGAGCAGCACCGCCTCGAAGATGGTTTCGACGACGGCGCGCACCGACTGCTGGATGAACTGAGTCGGATTGTAGAACAGCCCGTATTCGATGCCCGGCGGGAAGCTCTTTGAAATCTCCTTCATCGCCCTGACGATGTTGTCGCCGGTGGTCAGCGCATTCGAGCCCGGCCGCTGGAATACCGCGAGCGCGACCGAGGCGTTGCGATCGAGATAGG
>JAXDNZ010000571.1:0-6189 GCA_034669185.1 Hyphomicrobiales bacterium | reverse complement strand
CGAGAGGACATGCTTTCCGGAATCATGCGCGTCAGGCGGCGGACGGATGGCGATACGCAATGGCGGCGATCGAGGTCTGCGCTTGCGCCTGCGCCGCGGCGCTCGCGGCAAGCTGTTGACGCAAGGTCTCGGTTTCGGCGCGCGACGCGTGCAGGTCGGCGGCGAGGCGCCGCGCACGGCGCCGCCATTTGCTCTGCCGCGCCCAGGCGGAAGCGCCGCCGATGATGACGCCGGCGATCAGGACGACCAGCAGCACGACAAACAGGGGCGAGGTCGCCGAGAACATCGGCGGCTGCGAGGCGAACGGGTCGAGCGAGACCGTGATGGGTGCACGGTTCGCGACCGCGAACATCATGATCAACAGCGCGAGCGGAACCAGGATGAGGATCGCGACGATCTTGCGGATCATGGGAGTCTCCCAAGAATCGGTCTGCGCCACTCTAGAAACGTTGATGGCCGGGACAAGCCCGGCCATCACGCTATAGACCGGTGCAGCCGCGTCTAGCCCCCGCCGTTATTGAGCCGCTCGCGCATCTCCTTGCCGGTCTTGAAGAACGGCACGGACTTGCGATCGACCGAAACGTGCGCGCCGGTGCGCGGATTTCGCCCCGTGCGCGCGGGCCGGTGTTTCACCGAAAAGGCGCCGAAGCCGCGCAGTTCGACCCGGTCGCCGCGCGACAGCGCCGCCGTGATCTCGTTGAGAATCGCGTTGACGATATTCTCGACGTCGCGCTGATAGAGATGCGGGTTCTGCGCGGCGATGCGCTGGACGAGCTCGGACTTGATCATCGATCCGGCTTCCGGCTTGTCCATGGCCCCGCTCCTTGTCTCTGAATTGACCCGCACGATGGTCCACTCAGTTTGCGGCAGGAGGCTGCCAAAGAGCCAGCAGACCGTCAAGGTTAAGGCGCTCGATCGCCTGCACGGCACCCCACTCCGTGAGGCGCCCCGCAAGCGATCCAAGACCGACCGCTTCGAGCGCCGTCCGGGTCGCAAGATGCAGCATCGTGAAGTCGCCGAACCGCGGCTTGAGCTGCCAGTCGCGCACCGGCGTGTCGGCCGCGACGCCCTTTTCCTTGGTGAGCCACTCGATTGCGGTCTGCTCGTTGCCGAGGCGGTCGACAAGCTTGAGCTCGACGCCCTGCCGGCCGGTGAACACGCGTCCGTCGGCGACGCGGTCGAGCGTCGCCTCGTCCATGTGGCGGCGGTCCTGCACCATGCCGCGGAACCAGGCGTACGAGTCCTTCACCAGTGCCTCGATCGCGGCGCGCGCTTCGGGGCTCGTCGGCTCGTAGCCGTTCGGCGCGGCTTTCAGCGGCGAGGACTTGATCTCCTCGACCTTCACGCCGACCGTCTTCAGCAGATCGGTGAAATTCGGATACTGGAAGAGGACGCCGATCGATCCGACCAGCGAGGTCCCCTGCGCGACGATGTAGTCGGCGCTCATCGCCGCGATATAGCCACCCGACGCCGCAAGCCCGTCGACCACGACGACCATCGGTTTTGCCGCGGCCACGCGGCGCAGCGCCTGGTGAAGCTGCTCGGAGCCCGCCGTGGTGCCGCCGGGGCTGTCGATGTGCACGATGACGGCCTTGACGCGGGATTTCGCGAGCTTGTCGAGCGACTCCACCCGCTCCTGGTCGTTGCGGATCAGACCCGTGATGCTGATGCGCGCGATATAGTCCCCGCCGGCGGTGACGACGTTGCCTCGCCGCGACACGACGCTTGCGACCGCGATCACGGCGACGATTGCGACCAGCACCGCCAGCACACGCCAGAAAGTGAGCTTGCGCCGCATGCGGCGGCGATCGACGATCCCGTCGGCATCGAGCGACATGGGCTTCTCCAATTCTCGAGTCGGCCAGACAGTGGCGCCGCCAGTGCGGCGGGTCAATGGCGCCGAGTAACGTGCCGCAATTGTGGCGAATGAAAAGAAAATCCTCTCCCCGCAAGCGGGGAGAGGGCCGGAAGAAAACTGGCCTTAGTCTTCCTTCTTGTCGCCCTGACGCTGCTTGAGCGCCGTGCCGAGAATATCGCCGAGCGTCGCGCCGCTGTCGGACGAGCCGTACTGGGCGATCGCTTCCTTTTCCTCGGCGACTTCGAGCGCCTTGATCGACACCGAGACCTTGCGCGCCTTGCGGTCGAACTGAGTGACGCGGGCGTCGACCTTCTGGCCGACCGCGAAACGCTCCGGCCGCTGCTCGGAGCGGTCGCGTGCGAGATCGCTGCGCTTGATGAAGGTGGTAAATTCGGTACCGACGATCTTCACGTCGATGCCGGCTTCCTTTACCTCCGTCACTTCCGTGGTGACGACCGCGCCGCGCTTCAAATCGCCCGGTTCGGCGAACGGATCGTTCTCCAGCTGCTTGATGCCGAGCGAAATGCGCTCCTTCTCGACATCCACGTCCAGAACCTGGGCCTTGATCTTGTCGCCCTTCTTGTACTCGTCGATCACCTGCTCGCCCGGGCGCTTCCAGTCGAGATCGGAGAGATGGACCATGCCGTCCACGTCGCCGTCGAGCCCGAGGAACAGGCCGAACTCGGTCTTGTTCTTGACCTCGCCTTCGACCTCGGCGCCGGGCGGATACTTCTCGACGAAGACCTCCCACGGATTGCGCATGGTCTGCTTGAGCCCGAGCGAGATGCGGCGCTTGACCGGATCGACCTCGAGCACCTGCACCTCGACCTCCTGTGAGGTCGAGACGATCTTGCCGGGGTGAACGTTCTTCTTGGTCCACGACATTTCCGAGACGTGGATCAGGCCCTCGATGCCGGGCTCGAGCTCCACGAACGCCCCGTAATCGGTGATGTTGGTGACACGGCCCTTGAGCTTGGCGCCGACCGGGAACTTGGCGTCGATGCCCTGCCACGGATCGTCAAGCAATTGCTTCATGCCCAGCGAGATGCGGTGGGTCTCGTGGTTGATCTTGATGATCTTGACCTTCACCTGCTGGCCGATGTTCAGCACCTCGGTCGGATGATTGACGCGGCGCCACGCGATGTCGGTGACGTGGAGCAGGCCGTCGATGCCGCCGAGATCCACGAACGCGCCGTAGTCGGTGATGTTCTTCACCACACCGTCGATGATCTGGCCTTCTTCGAGGTTCTGCACCAGTTCCTGGCGCTGCTCCGCGCGGGTCTCTTCCAGCACGGTGCGGCGAGAGACGACGATGTTGCCGCGGCGGCGATCCATTTTCAGGATCTGGAACGGCTGATTGACGTTCATCAGCGGCGTCACGTCGCGGATCGGGCGGATGTCGACCTGGCTGCGCGGCAGGAACGCCACGGCACCGTCGAGATCGACCGTGAAGCCGCCTTTGACCTGGTTGAAGATGACGCCGGTGACCTTTTCGTTGGCGTTGAACGCCTTCTCGAGCTTGCCCCAGCTCTCCTCACGGCGCGCCTTATCGCGCGAGAGCACCGCATCGCCGAGCGCATTTTCGATGCGCTCCAAATAAACCTCCACCTCGTCCCCGACTTTGATCTCGCCGCCGCGGCCCGGGCCGGAGAACTCGCGGATCGCGACGCGGCCCTCGGTCTTGGCGCCGACGTCGATGACGGCCATGTCCTTTTCGATCCCGACGACCGTGCCTTTGACGACGGTGCCTTCCTGCAAATTGCCTTGGCCGAACGCCTCATCGAGCATTGCGGCAAAATCTTCGCGCGTGGGCGCGGCAGCGGTAGCGGTGGCCATGAAGTCTCCTGATGCGGCGCGCCGGCGGCTTGAATGAGGGCGTTCCCAACACGCGAGGCCGCAAGTCCCGCAGACTTGCGGCAGCCGCCATGACGGCGGGCCAGCGCTCGACCCGAGCGAAGGGAACGATGATGATGTCCGGCATAACCGCTGAAAGAGACGGACCGAGCGGGCGCTTCCTCCGATAACGAAGGTGCGGTCATCCGCGCCTCCGGCCCGCCCGGGCGGCCTCGACAAACGTCGACGGCGGCCAAGACGAAGGGGGATATAGCCAAACTCTTCAGGTCACACAAGGCTTTGACCGCGACGAACGGCGCTAGAATACAGGCGTCAGGGAGGAAGAATGATGAGAAAATCGGCCACCTTCGCGTTGACTGCGTGCCTGGCGTTCGCCGCAGGAGGCGCGCAGGCGCAAATCTACCCGCAAAGTCCGATCCGTCTGGTGGTGCCGTTCGCACCGGGCGGCGGCGCCGACCTGATGGCACGCATCCTCGCCGACCCCCTCGCCAAGCGTCTCGGCCAGCCGATCGTGATCGAAAACAAGCCGGGCGGCGGCGCAACGCTCGGTGCCGACCTCGTCGCGAAATCGGCGCCTGACGGCACCACGCTGCTCTGGACCACACCGGGCCCGCAGATCACCAATCCGTATCTGATGGGCAAGCTGCCCTACGATCCGAACAAGGACTTCACGCCGGTCGCAACGGTGGTGACCGCCGTCAACGTGCTGGTGGTGACACCGGGCCTGCCGGTGAAATCGGTGCCCGAATTGATCGCCTACGCGAAAGCCAATCCCGGCAAGCTGAATTTCTCCAGTGCGGGTGTCGGCGCGAGCTCGCATCTGTCGGGCGAGTTGTTCAAGCTGATGGCCGGAATCGACATCGTCCATGTCCCGTACCGGGGCTCGGGACCGTCGCTGCAGGATCTGCTCGCCGGCAATGTGCAGATGGCGATCGACACGGTGGCGGTGCTGCTGCCGCACATCCAGTCCGGCGGCGTGCGTGCGCTCGGTGTCGCGACGCTCACGCGCAATCCGACGCTGCCGGACCTGCCGCCGATCGCCGACACGCTGCCGGGCTTCGACGGCTCGTCGATCAATTACATCAATGGGCCTGCGGGCATGCCGCGGGCGATCGTCGAGCGGCTGAACCGCGAGGTCAACGCCGTGCTGGCCGATCCTGAGGTCGCCAAGCGCATGGAGATCGCGGGCTTCACGCCGATCATCGAGAGCCAGCCCGCGCTGGTGAAGCGGATCGCGGATGAGCAGGAGAAATGGAAGAAGGTCATTGAGCGGATCAAGTAGGCGCTCAGCGATTTCGGTTCCGTTCGACGATATCGATCGCCGCGGCAACCGCCGCTTCGACACTGAGGTGCGTCGTATCGAGCTGGTGGGCATCGGGCGCGGGCTTCAGCGGCGCCACGGCACGCGAACGGTCACGCTCGTCGCGGCGCAGGATGTCGGCGAGGATCGCGGCTTCGTCGGCCGGCTCACCGGAGGCCTTCAATTCGGCAGCGCGACGGCGGGCACGCTCTTGCGGCGCCGCGATCACGAAGATCTTCACGTCCGCGTCGGGTGCGATCACGGTGCCGATGTCGCGCCCGTCGAGCACGGCACCGGGCGGCGTCGCGGCGAAGTTGCGTTGGAACGCGAAAAGCGCCGCACGGACCTCCGGAATCGCCGAGACGACCGACGCGGCTTCGCCCACGGCATGGCCTTTCAACGCGTTTTCGTCGAATTGCGCCGGATCGAGCGCCTTTGCGGCCGCGATCGCGCGTTCTTTGTCACCGGGCGGGCACCCGGCCTCGAGCAGTGCTTTCGCGACCGCTCGATAGATCAGCCCGGTATCGAGATGGCGCAGCCCGTAATGCGCCGCGAGCCGCTTGCCGAGCGTCCCCTTGCCCGAGGCGGCCGGTCCGTCAATTGCGATGATCATGCAAGATCGCCGCCGATGCGCCGCATCATCTCGACGAAGCCCGGAAAGCTCGTCGCGATGAACGCCGTGTCGTCGACCCGCACCGGCTTGTCGCTCGCAAGCCCCATGACGAGTGCCGACATCGCGATGCGGTGATCCATATGCGTCGCGACGAGCCCGCCGCCGCCGGCACGGCCGTTACCGTGCACGATGAGGTCGTCGCCCTCGATGTCGAGGTTGACGCCGTTCTGTTGCAGCATCGCGGCGGTCGCGGCAAGACGGTCCGATTCCTTGACGCGCAGTTCTTTCAGTCCCCGCATGCGTGTCGTGCCTTGGGCGAACGCAGCGGCAACCGCCAGCACCGGATATTCGTCGATCATCGCGGGAGCGCGTTCGGGCGGAACGTCCACGCCTCTGAGCGCTCCGGCCCGGATGCGCAGATCGGCGACGTCCTCGCCGCCCTCATTGCGGCGATCGAGCTCATCGATGATCGCGCCCATCTCGCGCAAGGTCGCGAACAGTCCGGTGCGCAGCGGATTGAGCATGACGCCCTCGAGAACGATCTCCGAGCCCGGCACGATCAGC
>JAXDNZ010000570.1:0-4643 GCA_034669185.1 Hyphomicrobiales bacterium | reverse complement strand
GTTCTACATCGACCAGGAAGCTCCGCCTGCGCCCGGAGGCCTGCCGCGCGTCGGACCGCTCAAGGTCAACCTGCCGAACAATCACCTGCAATACGCCGTCACCTGGTACGGGCTCGCCCTGGTTTTGCTGGTTGCCTCGCTCATCTTTCTTCGCGGCTGGCGGCGCGAAGGGCAGGGGCGGACGCAATGACCTTGGGACATTGGCACCAAGCCGGTTTCCTTGTGCAAGCTCCGTCGCCCGACTAGTGTCCGGCCGAACCAGGGCCGATCCCTTGCGCTACATTTCGACCCGGGGCGAAGCCCCGGACCTCAATTTCGTTGACGTCACGCTCGCCGGCCTGGCCCGCGACGGCGGCCTCTATGTGCCCGAATCCTGGCCGGTTTTTTCTGACCTGCGGATCGCGGCGCTGGCCGGCCGGCCCTACGCCGAGGTCGCCTGCGAGGTGATCCGCCCCTTCGTCGGCGGCACGATCGCGGATGCCGATCTCGCGCGCATGGCGCGCGAGGCCTATGGCGGCTTCCGCCACCCGGCCGTGGCGCCGGTGACGCAGCTCGATCCGAGAACCTTCGTGCTCGAACTGTTCCACGGTCCGACTCTCGCCTTCAAGGACCTGGCGATGCAGTTGCTCGCGCGGCTGATGGATCACGCGCTCGCCGAGCGCAACGAGCGCGCCACCATCGTGGTCGCGACCTCGGGCGACACCGGCGGCGCGGCGGTCGAGGCGTTCCGCGGCAGCGCGCAGGTCGACCTGATCGCGCTCTATCCGCACGGCCGCATCT
The DNA here is from genome assembly GCA_034669185.1 of Hyphomicrobiales bacterium. Lineage (GTDB taxonomy): Bacteria > Pseudomonadota > Alphaproteobacteria > Rhizobiales > Xanthobacteraceae > PALSA-894. Next base: position 3,863 of record JAXDNZ010000570.1, on the reverse strand, counting down.
CCGAGGTGCAGCGCCGGATGATGACGACGCCGCGGGAGGATAACGTCCACGCCGTCGCGATCGAAGGCACCTTCGATGACTGCCAGGCGATCGTGAAGGGCCTGTTCAATCATCATGCGTTCCGCGACCGCGTGCGGCTCTCCGGCGTGAACTCGATCAACTGGGCGCGCATCGTCGCGCAGGTCGTCTACTACTTCACCGCGGCGGTGGCGCTCGGGGCGCCGCATCGCAAGGTGTCGTTCACGGTGCCGACCGGGAATTTCGGCGACGTTTTCGCCGGCTACGTCGCGGCGCGGATGGGACTGCCGATCGAGCGGCTCGTGGTCGCGACCAACGTCAACGACATCCTGGCGCGTACCCTTGCCTCGGGCACCTACGAGGTGCGCGAGGTGACGCCGACCGCGTCGCCGTCGATGGACATCCAGGTCTCGTCGAATTTCGAGCGGCTGCTGTTCGACGCCTATGGGCGCGATCCGGCGCCGGTGCGCGCCGCGATGGGCTCGCTCGCGCAGTCGGGGCGCTTTTCGATCGCCTCGGCCGCGCTCGCCCAGATCCGCGCGCGTTTCTCGGCCGACCGCGCCGACGAGGTCGAGACCGCTGCGACCATCCGCACCGTGCGCAAGGAGGCCGGCTACTTGCTCGATCCGCACACGGCGGTCGCGGTCGCGGTTGCCGAGAAGGAACGGCGCGACGGCGCCGCGCCGATGGTGGTTCTCTCCACCGCGCATCCGGCGAAATTCCCCGATGCCGTGAAGGCCGCGTGCGGTATTGCACCCGAGCTGCCCGAGTGGGTCGGCGATCTCGGCACGCGCCCGGAGCGCATCACCGTGCTGCCGAACGATCAAGGCGCGGTCGAACGATTCATCAGCGCCGCAAGTCACGCCGCGCGCGAAGGAGCTGCCGCATGAGCATGAACGTCACGCGGCTCGCCTCGGGGCTGACGGTGGTCACCGACGCGATGCCGCATCTGCAGAGCGCGTCGCTCGGGGTGTGGGTCGGTTCGGGCAGCCGCGACGAGCATGCCGACGAGCATGGCATCTCGCATCTGCTCGAGCACATGGCATTCAAGGGAACGGCGCGGCGCAATGCACGCCAGATCGCCGAGGAGATCGAGGCGGTCGGCGGCGATCTCAATGCCGGCACCTCGGTCGAGACCACGGCGTATTACGCGCGCGTGCTGCGTGCCGACGTGCCGCTCGCTCTCGACGTGCTTTCCGACATCCTTAGCCATCCGGCGTTCGAGCCCGAGGAGCTGGCACGCGAGAAGAACGTGATCGTGCAGGAGATCGGCGCGGTCGAGGATACGCCCGACGATCTGATCTTCGAGTACCTGCAGGCGACCGCGTTTCCCAACCAGCCGGTCGGCCGGTCGATCCTCGGCACCCCCGAGACCGTGCGTTCTTTCGACTCGCGGCGGCTGCGCGGCTACCTCGCGCGCAATTATCGCGCGCCCGACATGGTGATCGCGGCGGCCGGCGCGGTCGAGCATGCGGCCGTCGTCGCCGAGGCCGAGCGGCGTTTTTCAGCCTTCGTGGGTCCAGAGGGGCCGATGCCCGAGTCTGCGACGTTCGCCGGGGGCGCGCGGATCGAGACGCGCGACCTCGAGCAGGTGCATGTCGCCTTCGCACTCGAAGGCGTGCCGCAGCGCGACGCGTCGATCTACAGCGCGCAGGTCTTCACCAACGTGCTGGGCGGCGGCATGTCCTCGCGCCTGTTCCAGGAAGTGCGCGAGATCCGCGGGCTGTGCTATTCGATCTATGCTTTCCACGCACCTTATGCGGACACCGGCATGCTCGGCGTTTACGCCGGCACCGATGCGGCCGACCTGCCGGATCTGATGCGGGTCGTCGTCGACGAGATCGGCAATGCCGCGGAGACGCTGAGCGAGCATGAGATCGCGCGCTCCAAGGCACAGATGAAGGCGGGTCTGCTGATGGCGCTGGAAAGCTCCTCGGCGCGCGCCGAGCAGCTCGCGCGCCAGATGATGATCTACGGCCGTCCGATTCCGCTCGAGGAGATCGTCTCGAAGGTGGAAGCCGTGACGGTCGAGAGCGCGCGCGCGGCAGGCCGCGCGCTGATCGCGCGCAGCCGGCCGGCGATCGCGGTGATCGGCCCCGGACGCGGGCTTGAACGCGCCGCCGCGATTGCGGAAACTCTCGGCCGCCGAGCCGCGTAATGACCCTCCATGGCCTTCTTCCGCACGGTCAGTTTCTCCGAGCCCTTGCCCACCGTCGACGGCGAGGGGGTGTATCTGCGCGCGCCGCAGACCGCCGATTACGCCGACTGGGCGGCGCTGCGTGAGGCGAGCCGCGCTTTCCTCACCCCGTGGGAGCCGACCTGGCCGGCCGATGATCTGAGCCGCGGCGCGTTCCGTCGGCGGCTGCGCCGCTATGCCGAGGATCTGCGCTCGGATTCGTCTTACGCGTTCTTCCTGTTCCGCAAATCCGATCACGTGCTGCTGGGCGGCCTGACGCTCGCCAATATCCGCCGTGGCGTCGCGCAGGCCGGCAGCTTGGGATACTGGATCGGCGAACCCTATGCGCGGCGCGGGCTCATGGGAGCGGCGGTGCGCACGCTCGTTCCGTTCGCGTTCGCGGCCTTGCGCCTGCATCGGCTGGAAGCCGCGTGCATCCCGTCGAACAGCGCGTCGATCCGCCTGCTGGAGAACAGCGGCTTTTCGCGCGAGGGCTATGCGCGCGAATATCTGTGCATCAACGGGCTGTGGCAGGACCACGTGCTGTTCGCGCGGCTCTCCGGTGACCCGGAACCGTAGCGGACATCATCGCCGCCTTGGGCCGGCCAAGGTTGCTGCTATAACGAATCGGGCTCCAAAAGGCATTCAGGATGAAACGTCGTTTTGCATTCGCGTGGGTTCTGCTGTCGGTATTGGCCGCAACCCCGGCGGCGGCGCAGAGCATCAGCGACAAGCTCAATTCCTGGATCTTCGGCCCGCCGGTGACGCAGAATCCTTCCACCGATCCCGGTGCTCCGGCTGAGATCGATTGTCCAGGCGTCGACATCCGGGCCGGCGCCTCGACCCTTTCGGTCACCGCGCCTGGCACCGATGCCGGGCCGATGAGCACGCGCTACCAGGCGACGATTGGACAGACCGCGCGCGAATGCGCCGCGCTCGGCGGCGTGATGACGATGAAGATCGGCGTGCAGGGGCGCGTCCTGCTCGGCCCCGCCGGCGGCCCGGGGCAGCTCGACGTGCCGCTGCGTATGGCCGTTGTGCGCGAGGGCGCCGAGCCGAAGACGATCTGGAGCAAGCTTTACCGGTTTCCCGTCGCGATCCCGCCCGGGCAGACGGCCGTGCCCTTCGTCCACGTCGAGCAGGACGTGACCTTTCCGCTGCCGCGCGGCGACGAGCTCGAGGCCTACGTCGTCTATGTCGGCTTCGACCCGGGCGGCGCGCCGGCCAAGCCCGAACCGCGCAAGAAGGGCAAGAAAAAGTAGGTCCCGCATGGCGAAGAAGAGCAAGGCGCGCGCGCCGCTGAAAGCGCGCCGCCTTCCCGCTCGTCCCCGCGTAAGCGGGGACCCAGTCTTGAAACAGAAGAAGCGCAAGCGGTTAACGCTGGATTCCCGCGTTCGCGGGAATGAGCGGAAGGAGCGCGCACGATCGCGTCTGCCGCTGACCGGCATCCGCGTGGTCGAGTTCACCCACATGGTGATGGGGCCGACCTGCGGCATGATCCTCGCCGATCTTGGCGCCGAGGTGATCAAGGTCGAGCCGCCAGGCGGCGACAAGACGCGCAAGCTGATCGGGTCGGGCGCCGGCTTCTTCTCGCTGTTCAATCGCAACAAGAAGAGCGTTACCGCCGATCTTTCCGACCGACAGGATCGCGCGCGCATCGAAAAGCTGG
>JAXDNZ010000569.1:0-3078 GCA_034669185.1 Hyphomicrobiales bacterium | reverse complement strand
GAGGAGTACACGCTCGAAATTTTGGAGCGCGGCCGCTACCTCTCCGCCGCCGACGCCGAGCGCATCGCCAAGATCAAGGACAAGCGGCCGCTGTAATCCCTCCCCTGCAGGGGGAGGGTGGACGCCGCGAAGCGGCGGCCGGGTGGGGTCTTCGATGACCAGCACCCCACCCGCCGCGCTACGCTCGGCACCCTCCCCACTTCGTGGGAAGGGATAAGAAAACTCACGGCCTTTTCGGAATCTCCAGTCCGCGCTGCACCGCAGGTCGCGCGAGCCCGCGCGTGAGCCACGCGCCGACGTGCCTGAATTCATCGAACTCCACCAGCTCGCTCGCGCCGTAAAAGCCGATCAGGTTGCGCGTCCAACCGAGCATCGAGATGTCGGCGATGGTGTAATCGTCCCCATAAGGCTCCGGCTGATTGCCGCACCAACAGGCAATCCTTGCATCCATTTCAGTCGCAACGAAGCCCCCGATGCGGTGGATTGCCGGCACAAGCCACGCTAACCTGACGGACGACCGGGATCACTGGGGACCACCATGACCAACGCAACACGACTGTGTCTGATCGCGCTTGCCGGCGCGATGGTTTCGCTCGGCGCAACGGCGCTGGCGCAAACTCAGGCGCCCGCGCCTGCATCGCCCTATCCGCCGACCGCGACGATCGGATCGGGCTATCCCGGCATCGGGCCTTCCGATTCCAAGCTGCGCGTCCTCGGCCTGCCGGGCGGCAAGACGCTGCACGTGCTGCCGGCGACGCTCGAGACCACGCAATGGGGGTGGTTCGACAACGCGCAGCCGCCGGTCCTGCGCGTCAAGTCCGGCGACACCATCGCGCTGGAAACCATGATGCACAGCCACAACCAGGTGGTGCCGGGCGCGACCATCGAGCAGATCAAGAAGCTGCGCACCGATTTCCCCGGCCGCGGACCGCACACGTTGACGGGGCCGATCTATATCGAGGAGGCGCAGCCCGGCGACGTGCTGAAAGTGACGCTGAACAAGATCGTGCCGCGCGCCTATGCGACCAACTTCAACGTGCCGGGCATGTTCGGGCAATTCCCGACCGTCTATCAGGACGGCCAGGTCAAGTATCTCTATCTCGACCTCGACAAGATGCAGACCGAGTTCCTGCCCGGCATCGTGCTGCCGCTGAAACCCTTCCCCGGCACGCTCGCGGTCGCCCGCAAGGAGCCGGGGCGCTATTCGAGCGTGCCGCCGGGCGAATTCGCCGGCAACATGGACATCCGCGACTTCGTCGCCGGCACCTCGCTCTATGTGCCGGTGCATGTCCCCGGCGCACTGCTGTGGACCGGCGACTCGCACGCCGGACAGGGCAACGGCGAAGTCAATCTCACCGCGATCGAGACCGCCTATCGCGAGCTCAACATCACGGTGGAGGTCATCAAGGGCAAGCCGCTCGATTTCCCGCGCATCGAGACGCCGAAGTCCTGGATCACCATGGGATTCGATCAGGATCTCAACAAGGCCTGGGATCAGGCCAAGGCGCAGACCATCAAGCTGCTGGCCGAGCAGCGCAACGTTCCGGCCGATCAGGCGGAAAAACTGATGACGAGCGCTTCGGATTGCCGCGTCAGCCAGGTGGTCAACGTCAAGAAGGGCATCCACTGCCTCAACCCGAAGAACGCGCGCGACAAGGAAGACATGGAGCGCCCGGTGAAGGAGACGGCGAAATACTACGTCTCGCACGTCAAGGACGCCGACCTGAACAAGGCGATGAACGACGCCTCGATGGGCATGATCAAGCTGCTCGAGACCGAGAAGAAGATCGCGCGGCTCGACGCCTACGGGCTCGCGAGCGTCGCGATGGACTGCCGCGTCGGCGCGGTCTCCGACAGCGAGAAGAACGTCCATTGCCTGATGCCGAAGAGCATCTGGGTGGCGGGCGCCAAGCGCTGATGGTGGCGACGGAAGCTTCGTAGCCCGCAAAATGCGGGAGCTTCCTCCCATCATGAAAGCGCCACCCCGCATGTCGCTACGCTCATGCGGGCTACGGATTGCGGCATTCGCCGTGCTCGCCCTCGCGGCGCCGGCGTTGGCGCAGGACCGCATCGCGGTCGTCACCACGACGACCGTGCTGCGTAGCCTGGTCGAAGCCGTGGGCGGCGACCGCGTCGCAGTGGTGAGCCTGGTTCCGGCCAGCCTGGACGCCGAGGACTATCAGGCCAAGCCGCAGGACATCCTGCGCCTGAAGAACGCCCGCGTGGTGGTGCGGGTCGGGCTTGATTACGACCTCTGGCTCGACCGGCTGCTGGTGCAGGCCGGCAAGCGCGAGGTCGCGCGCGGCGGGAGCGGCTATGTGGATGCGTCGTTCGGCATCGCGACACTGGAGCTGCACGGGATGAGCGTCGGCCCGGGCGACGGTCACGCGCATGGCAACGGCAACCCGCATTACTGGCTCGATCCGAAGAACGCCGAGATCATGACGGCGACCATCGCCGAGGCGCTCGCGCGCAACGATCCGGATCGCGCCGCCGCCTACGAGGCCAACCGCGCGGCGTTCCTGACCCGCCTCAACGGCAAGCTTGCCGAATGGGAGACAAAACTCGCGCCGCTGAAGGTGACCCCGATCGTCGCCTACCACAACAGCTGGCCCTATTTCGCGCGCCGCTTCCGGCTCGACGTCGTCGCCTTCATCGAGGCAAAGCCCGGCGTCCCGCCGAGCCCGAGCCACCTCGCCGGCATCGTGCGCACCATGCGGGCGCGCGGGGTGCGCATCGTGGTGCGCGAGCCGCACGAGCCGCAGCGCGACGTCGCGTTCGTCGCCGCCAAGGCGAACGCCAGGGTCGTGACGCTCGCGACCGCGGTCGGCGCGCTGCCCGGCAGCGACGACTACATCGCGCTGTTCGACGTCAACGTCGCGGCGCTGACGGCGGCGGCGCGATGATCGACGCGCTGGCATTCCTGTGGGCGCCGTTCCTGGTCGCCGTGTGCCTCACCGGCATCCATGCGCATTTCGGCATCCAGGTGCTCGCCCGCAAAGTCATCTTCGTCGATCTCGCGCTGGCGCAGATCGCGGCGCTGGGTGCGACCGCGGCCTTCATGCTCGGCCATCCGGC
>JAXDNZ010000568.1:0-3951 GCA_034669185.1 Hyphomicrobiales bacterium | reverse complement strand
CCCCGCGCGCTCGTTCGAGACGAGCTGCGACAGGATCGCGTAGTCGGCCGGGTGATAGACGCCGTTCGCGACCCCAAGGAGCGCGAACATCGCGACCATCAGCCAGAACGACGGGATCGCGCCGACGATCGCGAGGCACGCCGCGCCGAGCACGAGCCCCGAGACCAGCACCGAGCGTGGGCCGATGCGGTCGACCAGGAATCCGGCCGGCGTCTGGCACAGCGCGGTGGTGATGTTGAAGACGGTGAGCGCGAGACCGAGCTGCGTGTAGCTGACACCGTAGAATTCGCGGATGAACGGAAACAACGGCGGCAGCACGAGAATGTAGAAATGGCTGACGAAATGCGCCGCGCAGACGAGCGGAATGATCCGCCGGTCGTTCGTGCGCGTTGCGCCGCCCGTTACTTCCGAAATCTGTGCCATTTCTTCTTGGTTTTGCCCGGCTAGAGCGTTGAGGACCTTTCTAGGTGAGGGGTTGCCCTTTGCGCTCGGGGATGAGCAACAGCGTCGCCACAATGTCAATCAGGTAGATGATCGCCAGTGCGGCGATCGCAATGGCGAACGAATAGTTCGCCACGAGCGCGCCCACCACGATGGGGCCGAAACCCCCGACGCCGCGGCCGAGATTGAACAGCACGTTCTCGGCGGTGGCGCGCGCTTCGGTGGGATAGAGCTCGGACAAGAGCGCGCCGTAGCCGCCGAGCATGCCGTTGACGAAGATGCCCATTACGGCGCCACCGATGAGAAGCGCGGTCGGGTCAGTGAGCTGCGAAAACACCACCACCATGATGGCGGCGCCGGCCTGAAAGGTCAGGAACGCGGGACGGCGGCCGACGAGATCGGCGAAGTATCCGAACACGAAAATGCCGATGCCCATGCCGACAATGGTGAGCGAGATCCAGACCGCCGACTGCAAGGGGTTGTAGCCGAACCGGCTCTGCAGGTAGCTCGGCAGCCAGATCATCAGGCCGTAGTAGCCGAAGTTCTGCACCGCGCAGAGGATGAACATCCCGATGCTGACCTTGGTGGTCGCGGCGTCCTTCACCAGAAGTCCGACCGGAAATGCAACGCGCGGCGCCTTGATGCGATCGGTGAATATCTTCGGCTCGCCGACGTACCAGCGCACCCCGAAGGCCACGAAGCCGGGGATCAGTCCGACCAGGAATACGCCGCGCCAGCCGATGTACGGCAACAACAGCGGCGTGGTCAGCGCGGCGAGCAGGACGCCGGCCTGCCAGCCGAGACCCACATAGGAACAGGCGCGCGCGCGCAGCCGCGCCGGCCAGGCCTCCGCGACCAGCGCCATGCCGATGCCGAATTCACCGCCGAGACCGAGCCCCGCGATGGTGCGGTAGGTGACCAGATCCCAATAGCCCTGCGCAACCGAGCACAGGCCGGTGAAGACCGCGAACAGCAGGATCGTCCAGGTCAGCACCCGCACGCGGCCGTAATAGTCCGCCAGGATGCCGAACAGGATGCCACCGGCGACCGCGCCGATCAGCGTCCAGGTGGCGAGCGATCCGCGTTCGGTGGGGCTGAGCGAAAGCTCTGTGCCGATGGCACCGAGCATGAACGCCAGAATCAGAAAGTCGTAGCCGTCCATCGCGTAGCCGATGGTCGACGCGGCAAGCGCCTTTTTTGCCTCGGTATCGGGTTTGTCCGCCGCCGCCAAGCGGGCGTCGCCTTCAATCGCGCTCATGATCGCTCCCCGTCAATCAGCGCGCAGCATAGCGCGGAATCGGACCCGCGCGTCACCGCCCGGGGCGGATACTCACATCTTCCCTTGCCACTTCTTCAGCGCGGTCTCGACGAAGCGGTTGTCGTAGGTGTCCTCGACCTTGATGTTGGCGGCCCTCACCTCGGGCAGGAACGCGGCGAGCACATTGAGCACGATCTGCGCGCCTTCGCGCGTCATCAGACCATCCGGCGCATGCGCCTCGTGCATGCGCTTGTAGGAGTCGAGATAGAGCGCCTTGTCGCCGAGCATGTGGTCGGCCGGCACGTTGGCGGCGATGTCGTCGATGCTCGCGGTCTGCATCCAGAGCTGCGCGCGCACGATCGCATTGGTCAGCGCCTGGATGGTGTGCGGATTTCTGGCGATAAACTCCGCCGTCGCATAGAGCCCGGCTTCAGGGTAAGGCCCGCCGAACAGGTCCTCGGTCCCCTTGCGGGTGCGCGTCTCGGCGATCACCGTGACGGCATTGTCGGTCTGGAGCTTGGCCATCACCGGATCGCTGTTGATGATGGCGTCGATCTCGCCCTGCTGGATCGCCGCGACCGCGGCGGCCGATGTGCCGACCCCGATGATGGAGACGTCGTTCGAGGTGAGCCCGCCTTTGCTTAGAAGGTGACTGACGATCATGTGCGTGCTCGAGCCCGGCGCGCTGACGCCGATCTTCATGCCGCGCAGGTCGGCGGGAGACTTGTAGCGGGCGGCGACGCGGTTGGAGACCGCGATGGTAAGAGCCGGGTAGCGCACCTGCACGACGAAGTTTTTCAGGTGTTGACCTTTGGCCGCCATGGTCAGCGTGTTGGAATAGGCCCCCGAGGCGACGTCGCTCGAGCCGCCCATCAGCGACTGCAGCGCCTTCGAGCCGCCGGCGAAGGCCGCGATCTCGACCTCGAGCCCCTCGTCGGCAAAGTATTTGCGCTGCTGCGCGATGATCAGCGGAAGATACGGCAGCCCGAGGGAGGCGGTTGCGATCTGGACCTTGCGCTTCTCGGGAGCCTGCGCGTTCGCGGGTTGCGTCAGCGCGAGCGCCAGTGTGGCGGCAAGTACGGCGGCGAGTTTGCGCATGGGGCTTCCTCCGCGCGGATTTCGGCCGCGCTTGCCCTGAGTGTCGACACAATGCGGAAACTTGCCAAGCCCCAATTTCGGAGATGGCGCCGATCTGACGCTAATGCACGTCCGGACAGGGATCGACGATCGCCCACAATTCCGTGCCGTTGAAGACCTTCTTCATCTGAGCGCTGAGCCCGCCCTGGCGGCCGATCCAGTCCTTCACGCTGGCCGGATAGTACGACATCAGTTCGTCGGTGCCGGCGATGCTGGTGACGCGCAGACCCGCGGTCCAGCGCTTGTCGTAATAGGCCTGATGGAAACCGAGGCTCGCCTTCGGCGTCACGCAGATGCGGTTGAGCGGCACGATGCCGAGCACGAGCGTGCAGGCCGAATTGCAGATGCCATCGATGATGACGCGCTCGCCGTTGTCGCGCAGCTTGGCGTACTTGGCCTTGTAGTGATCGACATAACCGCCGTGGTCGCGCGTGATGCGCAGCTCGGCGAAGGCCGGTCCGCTCAACGGCAACATCAGCAGCAACAGCGCAGAACAAAGAATACGCATCACGTCCCCGGACAGCCGGCGCAAGCTTGCGGCGGCAGTCGCCAATTTCCCGTTAATGCGCTGGACCCGTGCCCGGCGCAGCCCCGTTTGAGCGGGGAAATCTGGAGATTGTGAGGCGGACCGGTTTGCGGCATCAGGACGGCTCATGACGCAAGACGGCCGCCACGCGACGCAGCCCTACCGGGTTCGAGCCGGTTCCGTCTGGTATTGGGTCGATCCGACGGTCCCGCGCGAGGCGATCCGGCCGGGCGACACCGTCGTGGCCTACCCGGCCTGCGGAGAGGCGGTCGTGGCGGCCCTGCAGCGGCCTCCCGGCGGCGGCACCCTCGCGTTCGCCTCGCCGCAGGGCGAGCGCTTCGAGGTGGCGGCGCGCGATATCGCGGCGCTGCATCTCGCCGCCGTGGACGATGTGCAATAGGCTGCCCAACCGTATCGACGGAATCGGGACCGCAGCTTAGGATATGCGAGACGGTTAAGCCCCTCAAGGAGACGACGACATGAGATACTTGATCCCCGCGCTTTGCGTTGGCCTCGCGATCAGCTTTACGGCGGCCAATGCCGAAACCAAGACGCCGGCGCCGCGCTCGGCGAAATCCATCGAATGCTC
>JAXDNZ010000567.1:0-2711 GCA_034669185.1 Hyphomicrobiales bacterium | reverse complement strand
CTTCGAGCTCGTCGCGTGCCTTCGCCTTGCGGCTCATCGAACGATCGTGAACAGCCTCGACCAGCGCACGGTCCATGGCCAGCGCCACAGCTTCCATGCCGCATCGCCGTCCACCGAGAAGAAGATGATCTCGGCGCGGCCGACGATGTTCTCGAACGGCACAAAGCAGTCGCCGCCTCTTTCGGGCGGGACCCGGCTGTCGGTCGAGTTGTCGCGGTTGTCGCCCATCATGAAATAGTGATCGGGCGGCACGACATAGGTTTGGGTGTTGTCGTAGAATGCGTTGTCGACGAGGTCGAGCGTGTAGTAGGTCACGCCATTCGGCAGAGTCTCTTTCCAGCGCTTGATGCGCTTGATGCCGGGCCCGTCTTCCGGACCGACATAATCCTCGGCGCGCTCGCGCTTGATCGGTGCGCCGTTGATGTGGAGCAGGCCCTCGAGCACCTGGACGCGGTCGCCCGGCAAGCCGATCACGCGCTTGATGTAGTCGGTGGAGTCGTCGCGCGGCAGGCGAAACACCACCACGTCGCCGGACTTGGGTGTGCTTCCAAACGTCAGAATTCGTCCCGCAAACAAAGGCGGCGAGAACGGGAAAGAATAGTGGCTGTAGCCGTAAGTGTACTTCGACACAAACAGGTAGTCGCCAATCAGCAGGGTCGCGATCATCGAGCCGGACGGGATATTGAACGGCTGGAACAGGAAGGTGCGGATCACGACGGCGATGAGCAAAGCGTGGACGATCACGCGCACGGTTTCGGCGAATCCGCCTTCTTTCCGCTTTTGTTCGGTCGTGGTCACGCGCATCGGCCTCTGAGCTTTCGACTGGGTGCATCGCCCCGGCGCTCTTGTAGCCGCTGGGGGCGGCCGGTGCAACGAAACGCGCGCGGCCTTCGCCGTTTCGCGTGCGCTCGCGGAAATTCGCGCAAGCGCCTGGCTTCGTGACGATTTTGGCGGTCGTCCAACGCGTCGCCGGCGGGACAGTCAGGTGAAAACGCGGGCCGGCTTCGCGGCCTGTTTCATCCCCGGATCGGTGCTTTTCTTCAGCAACCGGCGAGGTGCGCGGTGTTGCGCTCCATGACGCGGTTGGCGAGGCTCGAGGGCTGGCCGAGCCGGATCGGCGTCGCCATGATCAGGTTGCCCAACGGCGCCGCATCGGGAAAATTCCGGTCACCTTGCGGCAGCCGGCACCGCAGAGATGATCACGAAGGCCTGCGCGAGCGGATACTCGTCCGTGATGGTGAGATCGATGCGCGCCTCGTGACCCGCGGGCGTCAGCTTGGCGAGCCGCGCCGCCGCCCCGCCGGTCAATTTCATTGTCGGCCGTCCCGACGGCAGATTGACCACGCCCATGTCGCGCCACCACACCCCGGCGCGCATGCCGGTGCCGAGCGCTTTCGCGCAGGCCTCCTTGGCGGCGAAACGCTTGGCGTAGGTCTCGACGCGCTTGGCGCGCCGCTCGGCTTTCGCGCGTTCGGTTTCTGTGAAGATACGCGACAGGAAGCGCTCGCCGTGCCGCTCGATCACCTTCTCGACGCGGCGGATGTCGGTGATGTCGGAGCCGATGCCCAGAATCATGTCAGACCATCAGGATGGCGGCGGCGACGGAGCGAGCCGCGCGCGCCCGCGATCCATCGCGCTGCGGATCGTCTTGATCGCGTCGGTAAGACCGGTGAAGAGCGCTTCGCCGACGAGGAAGTGCCCGATATTGAGCTCCGCGAGCTCCGGCAGGGCCGAGATCGTCTCCGCGGTGCGGAAGTCGAGCCCGTGCCCGGCGTGGACCTCGAGGCCGAGGCCGCGCGCGCGCCTGGCGCCCTCCTTGATGCGCTGAAACTCGACCGACGCGATCGCCGGCCGCCGCTCGCCGACCGCTTCGCACCACGCGCCGGTGTGGATCTCGATCACCGGGGCGCCGGTCGATGCCGCCGCCTCGATCTGCCGGACGTCCGCCGCGATGAACAGCGACACGCGAATGCCGGCGGCCTTGAGCTCCGAGATTGCCGGCGCGAGCATGTTGTGATGGCGCGCGACGTCGAGCCCACCCTCGGTGGTCAGTTCCTGGCGCCGCTCCGGCACGATGCAGGCCGCGTGAGGCCGCGCCTTCAGCGCAATGGCGACCATCTCGCGCGTCGCCGCCATCTCGAAATTCAGCGGCTTGGTAAGCTGCGCCTTCAGCCGCGTAATGTCGTCGTCGCGGATATGACGGCGGTCTTCGCGCAGATGCGCCGTGATGCCGTCGGCACCGGCCGCAACCGCCATCAGCGCCGCCTTGACCGGGTCGGGATGCTCGCCGCCGCGCGCGTTGCGGATGGTCGCCACATGATCGATGTTGACGCCGAGGCGGAGCGGAGGAGCTTCAGGCATGCTGCTGTCTGAAACGATATTGTCTTATCGGTCAAGCACCAGCGCGCAGGCTCGCACGCGGCGGCGCCGCCATCACGCGTTCACCCGCTCGACGTTCCCCACCACGTCCTTGGCCTTGAGCTGCGCGATGATCGCGTTGAGGTGCTTGAGGTCGTAGACTTCCAGGTCGATCAGCAGCTCGGTGAAGTCGGGTGCGCGGCGCGCCATGCGGATGTTGTCGATGTTGCCGTCATGCTCGGCGATCACCTGCGCGACCTGGGCGAGCGAGCCCGGCTCGTTGACCGAGTGCACCTTGATCTGCGCCGGGAACCGCTGCGGGCTGCTCTCCTCGATATCCCAGCGCACATCGA
>JAXDNZ010000566.1:0-3492 GCA_034669185.1 Hyphomicrobiales bacterium | reverse complement strand
CAGTTGATCAGGCTGTCCCAGAACGCCTCGAGATACTTCGGCCGGGCATTGCGATAGTCGATGTAGTAGGAGTGCTCCCACACATCGCAGCCGAGGATCGGGGAGGCGCCCTTCACCAGCGGGCTTTCGCCGTTCGGGGTCTTGTCGATCGTCAGCTTGCCGTCCTTCACCGCAATCCAGCACCAGCCCGAGCCGAACTGGCCGACCCCGGCCGCGATGAAATCCGCCTTCGCCTTGGCGACCCCGCCGAGATCCTTCTCGATCGCGGCCTTGAGCTTTCCGGGAATCTTGTCGCCGCCGCCGCCCTTCTTCATCCATTTCCAGAAGTGGATGTGATTGTAGTGCTGGCCCGCATTGTTGAACACGGCGGGGTTCTTGCCGTGCGAGCCCTTCACGATCTCCTCGAGCGGCTTGCCCTCCCACTCGGTGCCCTTGAGCGCGTTATTGCCGTTTGTCACGTAGGCGGCGTGGTGCTTGTCGTGGTGGAATTCGAGCGTCTCTTTCGACATCACGGGCGAAAGCGCGTCGTGAGCGTAGGGAAGATCGGGAAGCGTGAAGGCCATCGGTCAACTCCTTGGCGGGTGAAATCGGGAAATCTCAATGCCCGCCGCGATTGGGCCCGCGGCGGGTTCGGCTCTAGATAGGCCGAGGCCGCACCGCGGGCAACGGTTCTTGTTCCATTCGCGAACGTGGCAACCGTGCAACGCTTCGATGCTATTATGCATCAAACACTTGCGGGATAAGGCTGGTTCCGGGAAGCTGCGGCGGGGAGCTCGCGGGAATGTATCTCATCCTGCTCGCAATCGGCGTGTTCGTGGCGACCATCGGCGTCGCGCTGATCCGCTATGGCGTGCCGCTGGACGAATACGGCAACAGCCCGCTGCTTGTATCGGGCATGGTCGCACTGGTCGGCGGACTGATCGTGATCTCGCTGTCGCTCGTGGTGCGCACCCTGAAGCGCATTTCCGAGCGGCTCGACATCCAGCCGATGCCGCTGCCGCCCATCGCCGATATCGCTCACGCGGTGCCGCCGCCACGGCCGACCGCCGCGCCGCCGGCGGTCAAGCCCGAGCCTGTCGCGGAGGCCGCGGCGCCCGAGCTACGGACCGAGTCCCGGGTCGAGCCGAGCGCAGCGCCGCCGCAAGCCGCCCCTCCGGCCCGCACGCCGGCCGTGCCTGCGCCCGCAAAGCCTTCGCTGCTCGGCGGCCTTTTCGGCAAGTCAAAGAAAGCCGTTGCGGTCGGCGGCCAGGATACCGAGACGCCGGGCGATCCCAATCGGGTCGATCTTGCGCCGCTCAACCCGGGTCCCGAGCGCGACGCCACGCCGAAGTCGTTGTCGGTCGGCAATGGCGCGGCGCCCCCGCGGGCGGAGCCGGCCGCGAGCGCCTCGGTCTACAAATCGGGCGTAATCGACGGCATGGCCTATACACTCTACGTCGACGGATCGATCGAAGCCGAGTTGCCGCAAGGCAAGATCCGCTTTGCTTCGGTCGAGGCGCTGCAGACCTACCTCACCAGCCGCTCGGCTTAGCTGGCGGGCGGCGCTTGCGCGATATCGATCGCGAACGCATAGCTGAGCGCGACTTCCTTGAGGCGATCGAACCGGCCGGCGGCACCGCCGTGCCCGGCTTCCATGTTGGTGCGCAGCATGAGCGTGTGTGCGTTGGTGCGTAGCTGACGCAGCTTCGCCACCCACTTGGCCGGCTCCCAATAGGTCACCCGCGGATCGGTCAGTCCGGCGAGCACCAGCATCGCCGGGTAGTGTTGCGCGCGCACATTGTCGTAAGGCGAATAGCTGCGGATCGTCTCGAATGCCTGTGCGTCGACAATCGGGTTGCCCCATTCGGGCCACTCCGGCGGGGTGAGCGGCAGGGTGTCGTCGAGCATCGTGTTGAGGACGTCCACGAACGGCACATCCGCGATGATGCCGCCGAAGAGGTCGGGCCGCATGTTGGCGATCGCGCCCATCAGCATGCCGCCGGCCGAGCCGCCGTGAGCGATCATCTTGCCCGGCGCGGACCAGCCTTTGGCGGTCAAAAATTCAGCGCTGGCAATGAAATCGCCGAATGTGTTCGTTTTCTTGGCGAGCTTGCCTTCGCGATACCAGCGCCAGCCTTTTTCCGTGCCGCCGCGGACGTGCGCGATCGCGTACACGAACCCGCGATCCACCAGCGAGAGGCGGCCGGTCGAGAATGACGCCGGCATCGACACGCCATAGGCGCCGTAACCGTACAGCAGGCACGGTGCGCTGCCGTCCGGCGCGACATCCTTGCGATACAGAATCGAGATCGGGACGGTCTCGCCGTCGGCGGCTGGCGCGTACAGCCGGCGCGTCACATAGGCCGAGGGATCGTGCCCGCTCGGCACCTCTTGGCGCTTGCGCAGCAGGCGCTTGCGCGTTGCGAGGTCGTAGTCCCACACCTCGTTCGGCGTCGTCATCGACGAGTAGGTGAACCGCAACAGGTCGGTCACGAACTCGTAGCCGCCGTTCGCGCCGAGCGAATAGGCCTCCTCGGCGAGGGCGATCGCATGCTCTTCCCCGGAGCGCAGGTGCCGCACAACGATGCGCGGCAGGCCGTCCTCGCGCTCCAACCGGATCAGCCAGTCCGCCAGCAGCGTGATGCCGAGCAGGTAGATGCCCGGGCGGTGTGGGATGAGGTCGCGCCAGTTGGCGCGCGCCGGCCGGCCGAGCGGTGCAAGCGCGATCTTGAAGTCCTCCGCGCCGTCGGCGTTGGTGAGGACCACCAGCATCGCCGCGCCGTCGAGCGAGGGATGATGCTCCACGCTGTACTGGATCGAGGTCTCGCGGGCCGCGACCAGGAGGGGCTTCGCGTCGGCGACCGTGAGATCGAGGAGGCGGCTTTCCGAAGTTTCGTGGTCGTGGATCGCGATCTCGGCGAAACGGCCGGACTGCAACTTGCCGATCGATACGAAGAAACCGCTGTCGGACTCCTCGTAAACCAAGTGATCGTCCGCCGACGGTGTGCCGAGGCGATGGCGATACACGCGCGATGGACGGTGATTGTCGTCGAGCTTGACGTAGTAGAACGCCGACGAGTCGGCGGTCCACACCGCGGAGCCGCCGGTTTGTGCCACCCCGTCGGCAAGGTCGGCTCCCCGCGCGAGGTCGCGGACCCGGACCGTGTAGAACTCCGATCCCTTCTCGTCGGCCGACCAGGCGAGCAGCCGGTGATCGGGCGAATGCTCCGTGCCGCCCAGTTGGAAATAGGCCTTGCCGGCCGCGAGCGCATCGCCGTCGAGCATGACCTCGTCGGCACCGCCGTCGCGCGGCTGGCGGCATACGATCGGGTGCTGGCCGCCCTCACGGTAGCGTGTGAAATAGGCGTGCGGGCCGTCCGGACTCGGTACGGTAGAGTCGTCTTCCTTGATGCGCCCCTTCATCTCGCCGAACAGGGTGGCCTGCAGCGCCTCGGTGTGGCGCATCGCGGCCGCCGTGTAGTCGTTCTCGGCAACGAGGTGCGCGCGGATCGC
>JAXDNZ010000565.1:0-3798 GCA_034669185.1 Hyphomicrobiales bacterium | reverse complement strand
GGGTCGACCGTCATCAGCGCCTCGGCTTGCGCGCGCTCGTCGGCATCGAGCGTGCCGAGAACGTATTCGGAGGCGAGGCCGTCTTTGTCGTCGTCCATCATCGTCATGATCCGAGGCACTCCCGGATCTCCAACAGGCTGCGGCGCAGCCAGGTCTTGATCGTGTTCGCCGGCGCATCGAACTTGGCCGCCAACTGTTCGCGGCTCCAGCCGCTATAGTAGGCAAGCAAAACCAGCCGTCGCCGATCCTCCTCGAGCTGGCCGAGACACCCGAGCAGGCGCCTCAGATCGTCCGTCATCTCCTGCCGCGCCAGCGGGTTGGGCTCTTCGCCGGCGGTCTCCATGGCCTCCGGCTCGTCCTCGATCGAAACCTCGGTCTTGCGCCGCACGACGTCGAGCGCACGGTTGCGCGCGATTGCCACCATCCAGGTGATCGGCGTGGCGAGCTTGGCATCGAAGCTCCCGGCGTTGTTCCAGATCTTGAGATAAGCCTCCTGTATGACCTCATCGGCCAGATCGGTTCGCCGCAAGATACGCAGGACGACGCCATACAGTTTCGCCCGGGTCGCCGCGTACAGGCGCTCGAAGGCCGCTTGGTCGCCGCGCGCGACGCCGGCCATCAGCCATACGAGTTCCGCCGGCGTCAGCATCCCTTAACGACTTGCCCCCTGCCCTGCGCTAGCCGGGACGATGGCCGGGACGCCGGGCGATTGCAACCGGTCCGGACCGGACGAATTGCCCGGAAGAGGATCGGCGGCGCACCCGTCACGGCACGCCGCCGTCACCCGATCTCCGCAAGCCATCGCCGACCGAGAAGACCTGCGGCGGGTGGACGCCCACAGATGTGCGCCTGGCACCGGCGCGCAGACAGGCCGCGAGCCCGGCACCTTCCGGATGCCGGCTCTCGGCAACTCTCAATCTGATTGGACTTTTAGATGCGGACGCCGACGCCCACGCGCATCGCACCGATGCGGTCGAGCTCGGCCTGCTCGCGCGCGGCTTCGGTGGCGCGCTCTCGCAACTGGTCGCGCTCGTCGAGCAGTTCGACCTTCTTCAATTCCTCGAACGCCTCGGCGAGCGCCATGCGCGCGTCCTCGAGCTGGACCTTCAACTCGTCGGCCGAACGCTTGAGGTTGTCGCGCCGCGTGATCGCGGCCTTGGCATAGGTCGGATAGGCGAAATGCGTCGGATCATGGATGCCGGCGCGTTCCTGCTCGGCGGTGATTTCGCGCTCGAGGTCTGAGGACATGCGATCGAAGTCGGCGATCATGCCTTCGATCTGCGCGACCCGGCGCCGTTTCTCGTCGGCCTGGAATTTCCTCAGGCGAATGAGCGTTTCACGCGACTTCATCGACTCGTACTCCCCAGAAGCCTCGGAACTCTTGGCCATCGATCCCCCGCACGCGATCGCGGCCTGGCGGCCCCGTCCCCAATCAGGCGCGACTGTGGCAGCACAACGTTAGTTTTCGGTTTCCGCGCCTGCGAGGATTTGCTCGAGCCGCGTATACCCCTCGGCAAGACTCGTTGACTCTTCCTTACCTTGGCCGAGGAACGCCTCGAGCGATTTGTGCAGGCCGATCGCCTCGTCGACATCGGGACTGGAACCCGCCCGATAGGCGCCGAGGCGAATGAGCTCCTCCATGTCGGCATAGGTCGCCATGATCTGGCGCGCCCGGGTGATCGCCGGCAAATAGGCGGCGTCGGCCGCGCGCGGCATGGTGCGCGAGACGGACTTCAAGATGTTGATCGCCGGATAGCGGCCGCGCTCCGCGATGGCGCGCTCCATCACGACGTGACCATCGAGCGTGGAGCGCACCGCGTCCGCGACCGGCTCGTTGTGGTCGTCGCCGTCGACCAGCACCGTGAAGATGCCCGTGATGGTGCCGGCCTCGGTGCCGGGACCGGCGCGTTCGAGGAGCCGCGGCAGCTCGGTGAACACGGTCGGCGTATATCCCTTCGCGGTCGGTGGCTCGCCGGCCGAGAGCCCGATCTCGCGCTGCGCCATCGCGAAGCGCGTCACGGAGTCCATCAGCACCAGCACGTCCTTGCCATCGTCGCGAAAATATTCGGCGATCGCGAGCGTGAGGTAGCCGGCCTGGCGGCGCATCAGCGCCGGCTCGTCGGAGGTCGAGACCACCACGACCGAGCGCGCGAGACCGTCCGGCCCGAGATCGTCCTGCAGGAACTCCTGCACCTCGCGCCCGCGTTCGCCGACCAGCCCGATCACCGACACATCCGCTTGAACGTTGCGCGCGAGCATCGAGAGCAGCACTGATTTGCCGACTCCCGAGCCCGAGAAGATGCCGAGGCGCTGGCCGCGGCAGCAGGTCAGGAACGTGTTGATGGCGCGCACGCCGAGATCGAGCGGCGCCCCGACACGGCGGCGCGCATGCGCGGGCGGCGGCGTTGCGCGAAACGGATAAGGCGACGGACCGGCCGGTAGCGGTCCCTTGCCGTCGATCGGCTCGCCCATCGCGTTGACGACGCGGCCGAGCCAGCCGGCGCTCGGGCGCACACTGCCGGCAAGCGCCGAGACCACCGCGCGGCACCCGCGCCGCACGCCTTCCAGCGGGGCGAACGGCATCAGCAGTGCGTTCGCGCCGGTGAAGCCGACGACCTCGCACGGAATCGCATGGCCGGCCGCGGTCTCAATCAGCACGCGCGCGCCGACCGACATGGCGTGGATCGGCCCCGCGACCTCGACCATCAGGCCGCGCACGCCGACGACGCGCCCGTAGACCTCGACTCCGTCGAGTTCCGAGATCTGTTCGGCAAGCGCTTTCACGAAACAAGCGCCTTCACGAGACAAGCGCCTTCATCGCGCCACAGCTTTCATAAGAAGAGTGAACAGGAGTGTGCCGGTCTTAACCCGCCATTTACCCGCTTCATTAATGATTGCCTCACCGTCCTTGGGACCTTTCCGCGCGCTCGCCCGGCCAGGACGGAGGGGCGAGTCGTGAGAGTCGGATAACACCGACTCTTAATGTGGAGCATGAAGCCGCCTGTGGCAGGAAAACCACTTTTCACCAGCATATTACGGCGATTCGATCCTTTTCGCCCAGTAAATGCTTGGACAGAAGAATCAGGTTTTGTTAACCATTGGCCGGTAGCGTGCCGAATCGAATTGTCCCAAGGCGTTTTGATGGGCCTCATGGCCTGCCGACCTGAGCCCAGAGGGCGTAGAAGGGGACTGGCATGCGCGTTTTGCTGATTGAAGACGATAGCGCGACGGCGCAATCGATCGAGTTGATGCTGAAATCCGAGAGTTTCAACGTCTACACCACAGATCTCGGCGAAGAGGGTGTCGATCTCGGCAAACTCTACGACTACGACATCATCCTGCTCGACCTGAACCTGCCCGACATGTCCGGCTACGAGGTCCTGCGCACGCTGCGGGTCTCCAAGATCAAGACGCCGATCCTCATCCTTTCCGGCCTCGCCGGCATCGAGGACAAGGTCAAGGGGCTGGGCTTCGGCGCCGACGACTACATGACCAAGCCGTTCCACAAGGACGAGCTGGTCGCGCGCATCCACGCGATCGTGCGCCGCTCCAAGGGTCATGCGCAGTCGGTCATCAACACCGGCGACCTCGTCGTGAACCTCGACACCTAGACCGTGGAGGTGAACCAGGCGCGCGTGCATCTGACCGGCAAGGAATATCAGATGCTGGAGCTGCTCTCGCTCCGCAAAGGCACGACGCTCACCAAGGAGATGTTCCTCAACCATCTCTACGGCGGCATGGACGAGCCGGAGCTCAAGATCATCGACGTGTTCATCTGCAAGCTGCGCAAGAAGCTCG
>JAXDNZ010000564.1:0-3801 GCA_034669185.1 Hyphomicrobiales bacterium | reverse complement strand
CGCTTGCGGCGCGCCTCGATCGCGAGATGGAACGCATGCGCGAAGCCGCGTAAGCGCCGGTAGACAAAGGGGGGCGATATCGGGGATTGTCGGCGCCTAACCTCCTGCCGGAACCGTCGCGCATGACCTTTCCCCGCGCCTCCACTGCGTTGAACCGCTTCACCGTGCTCGATCTCACCCGCGTGCGCGCGGGTCCGACCTGCGTGCGTCAACTGGCGGACTGGGGTGCGAATTGCATCAAGATCGAAATGCCGGAGCATATGGCGGACGGCGAGGGCATGGGCGGGCCGCGCGAAGGCTCCGACTTCCAGAACCTGCACCGCAACAAGCGCAGCATGACGCTGAACCTGAAGTCGCCGGAAGGCGTCGCGGTGCTCAAGAAGATGGCGGCGAAGGCCGACGTCGTGGTGGAAAACTATCGCCCGGACGTGAAGAAGCGCCTCGGCATCGATTATGAGGCGCTCTCCGCCGTCAATCCGCGCCTCATCTATGCGAGCATTTCGGGCTTCGGCCAGACCGGGCCTTACGCGGTGCGGCCCGGTTTCGACCAGATCGCGCAAGGAATGGGCGGACTGATGTCGATCACCGGGCTGCCGGGGCAGGGACCGGTGCGTGTCGGCATTCCGGTCGCGGACCTCACTGCCGGCCTGTTTGCCGCGATGGGCGTCATGGTGGCGCTGCTGGAGCGCGAGCAATCCGGCAAAGGACAGGCGATCGACACCTCGCTGCTCCAGGCCCAGCTCTTCATGCTCGACTTCCAGGCGACGCGCTGGCTCACCGGAGGCGAGGTGCCGCCGCAGGCCGGCAACAATCACCCGACCTCGATCCCGACCGGCGTGTTCAAGACCTCCGACGGTTACATCAACATCGCGGCCGCCGGCGGAAAGATGTGGGAGAGAGTGTGCGAGTTGCTCGGCATCCCGGACGCTGCCAAGCATCCGGATTACGCCACCGCGGCGGCGCGCCAGAAGAACCGCGACGCGCTCAATGCCACGATGGAGGCGGAGACGGTCAAGAACACCAGCAAGCACTGGGTCGATGCCTTCAACGCGGCGGGCGTGCCGTGCGGACCGATCTATTCGATCGACCAGGCCTTCGCGGACCCGCAGGTGAAGCATCTCGGCATCGCCAAGGCGGTGCGCACACAGAAGCAACAGACGATCCATCTGGTCGGGCAGCCCGTGTCGCTGTCGCGCACGCCAAGCGACATCGTGGCGCCGCCGCCGATGCTCGGCGAGCACACCGATGAAATCCTGGCCGAGTTCGGATTTGCCAAAGACGAGATCACCACGCTGCGCGAGTCGAAAACGCTTTAAGGCGCGGAAGGGCAAGACATGAACGAGATGGCCAAGACCGACAAGGTGCTCTCCCGCACGGAGGGCGGCGTCGGCTACGTGGTGTTCAACAATCCGGAGCGCCACAACGCGATGTCGCTCGAGATGTGGGCCGCCATGGGGCGCATCATGGACGGCTTCGCGCGCGACGACAGCTTGCGCGTCGTGGTGCTCGCCGGCGCCGGCAACAGGGCGTTCGTGTCGGGTGCCGACATCTCGCGCTTCGGTACGGAGCGCTCCACCCAGGAAGCGGTCGCGCACTATAACGACACGGTCGACAAGGCGAGCGTCGCGCTGCACGCCTATCCGAAGCCGACCATCGCGATGATCCGCGGCTATTGCATCGGCGGGGGGCTCGGTATCGCGATGTGCTGCGACGTGCGGATCGCGACCGAGAACGCGACGTTCGCGGTGCCCGCCGCCAAGCTCGGTCTTGGCTACGGCCACACCGGCGTGAAGCGTCTCCTCGACGTGGTCGGGCCCTCCTTCACCAAGGAGATCTTTTACACCGCGCGCCAGTTCACGGCCGAAGAGGCCAAGGTGATGGGCCTCATCAACCGCGTCGTGCCTGACGCGGAGCTCGAGGGTTACGTCAAGAAATACGCCGAGACCATCGCCAACAATGCGCCGCTCACCATCAAGGCTCTCAAGACCGTCGTCAGCGAACTGCTCAAGGATGAGAGCAGGCGCGACGTCGCCGGCATGGAAGCGGCCGTGAACGCCTGCTTCCGGAGCAAGGATTATATCGAGGGCCGCGATGCGTTCATGGAAAAGCGCAAGCCGGTGTTCACCGGGAGCTAGCTCGCTGCCGCTCATCCCCGCGAAAGCCGGGACCCGGGGGCCCACGGAAAAGAAGAACTGGATTCCCGCGTTCGCGGGAATGGGCGGAGCACCCGAGGGGAGGGGATGTGGCGTCGGTTGAGTTGCGGGGGCTGACCAAGCGCTACGGCGATCTCGCCGTCGTCAACGATGTCTCGCTGCGCATCGATCACGGGCTGCTGGTCTGCCTGCTTGGCCCTTCGGGCTGCGGCAAGACCACGACGCTGCGCCTGATCGCCGGGTTCGTCGAGCCGTCGGCGGGTGAGATCGCGGTCGGCGACCGCATCGTCTCATCCCCCTCGCGCACGCTGCCGCCGGAGCAGCGCAACATGTCGATGATCTTCCAGAGCTACGCGCTTTGGCCGCACATGACGGTTGCCGAGAACGTCGCCTACGGGCTGAAGCTGCGCAAGATTGATCGCGCGACCATCGCCAGCAAGGTCAACGGGATGCTCGTCACCACCAAGCTCGATGCGCTGAGCGAACGGTATCCGGGCGAGCTCTCCGGCGGTCAGCAGCAGCGCGTGGCGCTCGCCCGCGCTCTGATCGTCGAGCCCGAGACGCTGTTGCTCGACGAGCCACTGTCGAACCTCGACGCGAACCTGCGCGAAGAGATGCGCTTCGAAGTGCGCCGGCTGCACGACGAGTATCGCTACACCACCGTCTACGTGACGCACGACCAGTCGGAGGCGATGACCACGGCCGACGTCATCGCGGTGATGAATGGCGGCAAGATCGAGCAGGCTGGGTCGCCGGAGGAAATCTATGAACGGCCGCGCTCGGAATTCGTCGCGCGCTTCATCGGGTCGAGCAACGTCGTCAAGGGCAACGCGCGCGATGCCGACCATGTCGATGTGGCCGGCATGCCGTTGCGCGTCGTCGGCGGCCCGCTCACGCCCGGCGCCGAGGTCGCGCTCTCGATCCGCCAGCATGAGGTCCACATCATGCAGACGCGGCCCGACGCGCTGATCAACATGCTGCCCGCGACGGTGATGCGCAATGTCTTCCTCGGCAACAGCCGCGACTATATGGTGGCGCTGGTCGATGGCACCACGTTGCGCGCAGTCGCGCCGCCCGACCTGAGCGTGCCGCAGGGCACGGAGGTCTGGCTGCATCTGCCGCCATCGCGGTGTCGCGCGTTGATGGGGTGACTTGTCATTCCGGGGCGCGCCGAAGGCGCGAGCCCGGAATCCATGAACACGAAAGTGAATTGGACGACGCGGAGTGAACTGAAAGAGTCGGGGTTATGGATTCCGGGCTCCTCGCTTCGCTCGGCCCCGGAATGACAAGAAAAGAGGAACCCATGCCCGAGAGATTGTCCCGCCGCCGCGTGCTGAAAGCCACGACCGCGCTCGCCGCCAGCACGGTGTTCGCGTCGCCGCTGCGCGCGCAGGCGCCCGCCGCGGAAGCCGTGACGCCCGCCTTGATCGAGGCGGCGAAGAAGGAAGGCAAGGTCGTCTGGTACACGTCCGTCGATCTTCCGCTCGCCGAGAAGATCGCGAAATCGTTCGAGGCGAAATATCCCGGCGTCGCGGTGCGCGTGGAGCGCTCCGGCGCCGAACGCGTGTTCCAGCGTATCGGCCAGGAATACGGCAGCAACATCCACGCGGTCGACGTGGTGAACTCCTCCGACGCCGCGCACTTCATC
>JAXDNZ010000563.1:0-3348 GCA_034669185.1 Hyphomicrobiales bacterium | reverse complement strand
GCGTGCTGCCCGAGGAAGGCGCAAGTTGGGAAGAGAACCCGCCGACGCTGCTCGAATTCATCCGCCGCGACCTGCGCTGGGCGCAGGGCAACATGCAATACTGGCCTTACCTGGTGATGCCGGGGCTGAAACCCGTAAGCCGCTACCAGATCGCGTTCGCGATGCTGATGTTCCTTGGGAGCCCCGCCTGGATGGGGCTGCTGGTGCTCGGCTCGCTCGCGGTCGCCATCGACGGGCCGGCGAACTTTATCCGCCCCGATGCCGGCATGGCGCTGTTCGTCATCACGCTCATCATGTGGTTCGCGCCCAAGATCGCGACGGTGATCGACGTCGTATCCCGGCCCGCGCTGCGGCAATCCTTCGGCGGCGCCGCACGCTTCATCGCCAGCACGATCACCGAAACGATCTTCTTCCTGATGCTCTCGCCGATCATGTGGGTGGGCCACACGATGTTCCTGGCCGGTCTCGTGCTCGGCCGCCGCCTCGGGTGGAGTGGACAGGCGCGCGACGATCATGCGGTGCCATGGAGCGACGCGGCGCGTCAGCTCTGGCCGCATACGCTGCTCGGCTGGAGCTGCATCCTGATCCTCGCCTTCACGGTGCCGTCCGCGATCCCGTATGCGCTGTTCATCGCGGGTGGGCCGGCGCTCTCCATTCCGCTCGCCGTCATCACCTCGTGGCCGGGCGTCGGCCGCGCGCTGATGCGGCTCGGCATCGGCGCGCTACCGGAGGAGACCGCCCCGCCCGCACCGCTGCGCCGGCTCGCGCTGCCGGCGATCGAGGCCGCGGCGTTGCGCGCGGCCTGATGCGCGAGAGCCTCCGCACCCTGCGCGGCGTGATCCGGTCGTTACGCATTTATTACGGCGGACAGCGCGACCGGGCCGCGATGGGCCGGCTCTACGCGCAATTCGTGAAGCCGGGCGATCTCGTCTTCGACGTCGGATCGCATGTCGGCGATCGCATCGCGGCGTTCCGGCGCCTCGGTGCGCGCGTGGTCGCCTGCGAGCCGCAGCCCGCGCTGGTGACGATCCTGCGGCTGATCTACGGGCGGGACAAGACGGTGAAAATCCTACCGGTCGCGGTCGGCCGCACCGCGGGCGAGATCACGCTGAAGATCAACGTCGACAATCCGACCGTGTCGACGGCGTCGGACGACTTCGTCAAGGCGTCCGAGGGCGCTCCCGGCTGGGAAGGCCAGAACTGGAACAAGACCGTCAAGGTCGCGATGACCACGCTTGATGCGCTGATCGCGCGGCATGGCATGCCGGCGTTCATCAAGATCGACGTCGAAGGCTTCGAGGCCGAGGCGCTTGCCGGGCTGACGCTGCCCGTACCGGCGCTGTCATTCGAATTTACCACGATCCAACGCGATGTCGCACAGGCCTGCCTCGCGCGCTGTCAGGCACTGGGCTATCTCCGCTACAATGCGGCACTGGGCGAGAGCCAGCAGCTCGTTCATGAGACCTGGCAGAGCGCGCAGGAGATCGGCCGGTGGCTCGGCGACCTGCCGGCCGAGGCGAATTCCGGGGATATATATGCGGCGCGCTAGCGTGATCGCGGCCTTCGCGCTCGTGTTCGCGAGCGGCGCGTTCGCGGCCGACGACGTCGCCGTCGATGTCGTCAACGCGAGCGAGCCGATCCTCTGCGCCGAGAAAGACAACGTCTATCTCAAGCTCGTTTCACCCGAGGTGCGGCGCTTCACCATCGAGGCGGTGCATCCCAATTACATCGGCACGCTCGTGGTGGACCGGTCGGCGTTCGACCTCAACAATTGCCCGGACCTTGCGGCGGCGCCCGTCATCACCGAGAAGCCGCGCCGCATCACGATCTACGAGACGCCCGACCTGCAGCTCGTCGGCCTCACGATTCCGAACTTCTGGCGCATGAACGCGGTGCCTGTGCGCGTCGGCGACCGCGTCGAGCACGGCGTGCAGTTGCTCCAGCTCTGGGTGCGCGCGAACGACCGCGCCGAGGAAGTGCTGGTGCTCTACCCGACCGACGGCTACTGGCGCGCACGCCCGCTGCCGCCCGCGAACCTGAAATGGAGCGCCTACGGCTCGTCCTTCATCGTCGGACCGGTCGAATTCAAGGAGCGGCCGCTGGCCGATATCCGCGAGATCGTGTTCGAGCCCGAAACCAAGAGCTTTCGCCTGTCGTTCGCAAAGGGCGGGAGCGCGACGTTGCGCGTCGCCGCGCTCGACACCGAGCGGCAGGTGCTCGACGTGACGCTCGATCCGCCGGTTTCAGCCGATCTCCCGTTCGCGGCGCTTCGCTCGATGTTCGTGACCGACATCAACAACGACGTCGCGCAGCTCGGCTGGCGCGCCAAGGGCGCGCAGAGCTTCGCACGGACCGGCATCATGGATTTCCGGCGCGCGAACGCCACCGAGGTGTGGGCCGGGCGGCTTGTGCCCTCGCGCCACAACACCAGCGCGCCCGACATGATTTTCCGGGAGTTCAGGAAGTAGCTGTCATTCCGGCCGAGCGAAGCGAGGGCCGGAATCCATAACCACAAATCTCTCATTCGAAACGGCTGTGGTTATGGATTCCGGGCTCGCCGCTACGCAGAGCCCCGGAATGACCAGTTTATTGGCCGCGCAACTTCGCGCGCAGTTCGTTCCACGCCCCGCGCAAAGGCTCGAAGCTGAACCGCACCGTATGTTTGCCGGCCGGAACCTGGACGGCGCGGAAGATGCCATTGGCGCGGAAAATCTCCGTCTCGGCTGTCTCGATGTGGGCGCGCCACCACGGATGCCAGACGTCATTGAGCACGACGATGCCGCCGGAGGGCGAGTCGACCTCGATCACGACGCGCGCGTTGGCATAGCTTACGAGCCGTATGCCGGCAGTCTCGACCATGGTCACCAACGGCGCGGGCGGGGCTTTCTCCAACAGCACCGTCCTGGTTGGATCGACCTCGGCGGGCCAGCCATGCGCGATCAGCTTGCCGAAGTCTGCGATCTGCCAGCCGCCGACCACCATGACCCGCGGCAGCGCGCGCGGGTTTTCGTAGACATAGGCGTCGCCGGTGCGCGCGACGAACGTCAGGTCGCCGGTCTTCAGCGATTTGTCGATCTGCTCGACCGGCACGCCGGTCGCGATGAGACGCAGACCGAGCAGGTCAGCCAAGCTCGACCGATAAGAAGGATAAAGCGGCGAGAACGGCCGCTGGTCGACCGCCGCGACCGTGTCCTCGGCGTGCGTTGCGTCGGTGAACCACTTCAGCCGCAGCGGATTGTGGCCGAACACGTGCTCGCAGCCGTGGATCAGGCAGATGTTCGGCCAGTGATAGCCGATGCCGATCAGCTCGACGCGGTCGCGGTGGTTGGGCGCTTGCGCGGCGAGCCG
>JAXDNZ010000562.1:0-4937 GCA_034669185.1 Hyphomicrobiales bacterium | reverse complement strand
CGGCGCCGTGATCAATCCAACACTGCTCGAAGGCCAGGTGCATGGCGGCATCGTGCAGGGGCTCGGCCAGGCGCTGTTGGAGGAGACGGTCTACGACGACGACTCGGGCCAGCTCCTCTCCGGCACGTTCATGGACTACGCGATGCCGCGCGCCGACAATCTGCCGTTCTTCTCATTCACGACGCGCAATGTGCCGTGCAAGGCGAACCCGCTTGGCATCAAAGGCGCGGGCGAGGCCGGCGCCATCGGCGCACCGCCCGCGGTCATCAACGCGATCGTCGACGCGCTGCGCACCAAGGTGGACGTTGCGCACATCGACATGCCTGCGACGCCGCGCCGGGTGTGGGAAGCGTTGCACGGAACGGGGTAGCCGGGCACTAGCGCACGGACTCCTGGTTCAACGGGCGGCGGTGTTTTCTTCGTTGCCGGAACGCGGACGCGCGGCCATCGGCGGCTGGACGTAAGGTCGATTGATCCATGCGTGTTCTCCTCACCGGCGGCGCCGGTTTCATCGGACGCCATGTCCTGCATGAGCTGCTCGTTCGCGGTCATGCGGTTCGCGTTCTCGATTCCCTGCGGCCTGACGTGCATGCGCCGGACACGGACCGCACGTCTGAGGTCGCGGAGCTCCTCATTGCCGATATCCGCGACGCGGCCGCGGTCGATCGCGCGTTGCAGGGCGTCGACACCGTCGTGCACCTAGCCGCCAAGGTGGGACTTGGCGTCGACGTCGGCGATCTTCCGGACTACGCGTCCTCGAACGATGCCGGAACGGCCGAACTCCTCGCCGCCATGGCCCGCGCGAACGTCAAACGGCTCACGCTCGCGAGCTCGATGGTGGTCTACGGGGAAGGCGTCGGACAATGCCGCGAACACGGTCCGGTTCGGCCGGCACCGCGCATCGAATCGGAATTGATGGCCGGCAACTTCGAGCCGCCCTGCCCGCTATGCGGTCGTCCCCTCGACACCGCCCTCGTCGATGAAAGCGCGCCGCTCGATCCGCGCAACGCCTATGCCAGCAGCAAGGTCGCGCAGGAATATTATTCCGCGAATTGGGCGCGCATGACCGGTGGCTCTGTGGCGGCGCTGCGATATCACAACGTCTACGGTCCCGGCATGCCGCGCGACACGCCCTATGCGGGCGTCGCCGCGATCTTCACCTCGGCGCTTCGGCGCGGCGAGGCGCCCAAGGTATTCGAGGACGGTGGCCAGCGCCGGGACTTTGTGCATGTGCGCGACGTCGCGGCGGCGACGGTGCTCGCGTGCGAGAAACATACGTCGGGCGTGCGCGCCTATAATGTCGGATCGGGGACGCCACGAACCGTCGGCGACATGGCGGCGGCACTCGCACGCGCCCTCAAGGGGCCAAAGCCCATGGTCACCGGCTCCTATCGGCTGGGCGATGTCCGCCACATCACAGCCGATTCTTCGCGTTTGCGTAGGGAGCTTGACTGGCAGCCGCGGTGCGACTTCGCCGAAGGCATGAACGAACTCGCCCGACAGTAATGTTTGGAACGCCACATCCATGCGCCTAAACATCGTCAATCCCAATACGACCGCCGCGATGACGAAGACCATCGCGGCCGCCGCTGCGAGAGCCGCGCGACCGGACACGATCATCTGCGCGGTCGAATCCGCGTTCGGACCTGCGTCGATCGAAGGCGCCTACGATGACGCCTTCGCGGTACCGGGACTGCTCGAGCGGATCCGGGAGGGCGAAGCCAACGGCGCGGATGCGCACGTGATCGCGTGTTTCGACGACACCGGGCTCGACGCGGCACGCGCGCTTGCCGACGCGCCCGTGGTTGGGATCGGCGAGGCCGGATTCCATGCCGCCGCGATGGTGGCGCATCGCTTCGCGGTCGTGACGACGCTGTCGCGGTCCGTGCCGGTGCTGGAGAACAATCTCTTGCGCTATGGGCTGGACCGGCGTTGCGCCCGCGTGCGCGCAACGGACGTGGCGGTGCTCGAACTCGACGATCCGGCGTCGAATGCGCGCGAAAAGATCGGCGCCGAGATCGCCCGTGCGCTCGGCGAGGACGGCGCTGAGGCGATCGTGCTCGGCTGCGCGGGCATGGCCGATTTCGCGGCTTCGCTCTCGGCCGAATTCGGCGTCCCGGTGATCGACGGCGTCGCGGCCGCTGTCGTCATGGCCGAAGGACTTGCGGCAATTGGCCTCAGAACGTCCAAGCGCGGCGGCTACGCCCGCCCGCTTCCCAAGGCTTATGCGGGCCAGTTCGCGCGGTTTTCGCCGAAAGACTGAGGGCCTTGTCGGCCGCTGATCTTCACAAGGGATTTCGCTGAGGAGTTTGCTCCTGCCCATTTTGTGGGCAAGCTGTGCCTCGGATGCCTACGGGCCCGGCGCGCGGGCCGCAATTGCAGCCGTGATCGGGACTTCGCGGCTGGCACAGTCCTTGAAGCGACAGTTCGTCCCGAGGGAGAACACAATGAGAAACGTGCGTTTGTCCGGACTTGCCGCGGCGTCGCTCGCGGCCGGTATTTTGGCGATGTTGATGTCGGCCGCATCGGCGCAGACCGTCCGCATCGGCATGACGGCGGCCGATATTCCGAAGACCGTCGGCCAGCCCGACCAAGGTTTCGAGGGCAATCGCTTCACCGGCAACACGATGTATGAGGGTTTGACCTCATGGGACCTGTCCTCGGCCGACAAGCCGAGCGTCGTGATCCCGGGTCTCGCGACCGAGTGGGCAGTGTCGCCCTCCGACCAGACCAAGTGGATCTTCAAGCTGCGCGCGGGCGTGAAATTCCATGACGGCTCGGACTTCGATGCCGACGCCGTGGTGTGGAACGTCGAGAAGGTGTTGAAACAGGACGCGCCGCATTTCGACGTGAGCCAGGTCGGTGTCACCGCAACGCGCATGCCGAACCTGCGCAGCGCGAAGGCGATCGACAAGATGACCGTCGAGTTGACGACTGCGGCGCCGGACGCGCTGCTGCCGATCAATCTGACCAATCTCTACATGGCCTCGCCCGCGCAGTGGAAGAAGCACCTTGATGCGGTGCCCGCGAGCGTCACCGATCCGAAGGAGCGCGCCAAACAGGCTTGGGACGCCTTCGCACGCGCGGCCTCCGGCACGGGTCCGTGGAAGATGGACAAGTTCATCCCGCGCGAACGGCTCGAGGTGGTCAGGTTCGACGGCTATTGGGACAAGGCGCGCGTGCCAAAGGTCGAGCGTCTCGTGATGCTGCCGATGCCGGAAGCGAATGCGCGCACCGCCGCATTGCTTTCGGGCCAAGTCGAGTGGATCGAGAATCCGGCGCCCGATGCACTGCCGCAAGTCAAGCAGCGCGGCTTCGTCGTCTATCAAAACGAGCAGCCGCACGTATGGCCATGGCAGTTCAGCCGCATCGAAGGCTCGCCCTGGAACGATATCCGCGTCCGCAAGGCCGCTAACTTGTGCATCGACCGCAACGCCATGAAAGACGGACTGCTCGGCGGCCTGATGGTGGCGGCCACCGGCACGTTCGAGCCCGGTCATCCGTGGCGCGGCAATCCGAAATTCCAGATCAAGTACGACCCCGATGCGGCACGCAAGTTGATGACCGAGGCCGGCTTCTCGAAGGACAAGCGCCTGAAGGTGAAGACGCAGACCTCGGCCTCGGGCTCCGGCCAGATGCTTCCGTTGCCGATGAACGAGTTCATACAGCAGAGCCTCGCCGAGTGCTTCTTCGACGTCGAGCTCGACGTGATCGAGTGGAACACGCTGTTCACCAACTGGCGCAAGGGCGCGAAGGACGAGTCCGCGCGCGGCTCACATGCCACCAACGTGACCTACGCGGCGATGGATCCGTTCTTCGCAATGATCCGCTTCCTCGACAGCAAGATGGCGCCGCCGGCGTCGAACAACTGGGGCTTCATCAACGAGCCGGAGTACGACAAGCTCGCCGCCGACGTGCGGGTCGCGTTCGAACCGGCGGCGCGCGACAAGGCGCTCGCCGCGTTGCACGAGCGCTCGGTCGACGAGGCGGCGTTCCTGTGGGTCGCGCACGACGTCGGCCCGCGCGCGATGAGCCCGAAGATCAAGAACTTCGTGCAGCCGAAAAGCTGGTTCGTCGACTTCTCGACGATGACGATGAATTGAAACTTCCGCCCTCATCCTGAGGGCCCCCTTCCTTCCCTCCCCCGCAAGCGGGGGAGGGACAAAGGGAGGGGGCGTCTCGAAGGATGGGGGCGGCCCACCGTGCTTGTGGCCAGTTCGAGACGCGTCGCCGTGCGACGCTCCTCACCATGAGGGCGAAGTCCGATGCTCCTCTACATCGCCAAGCGCCTCGTGCTCGTGATTCCCGTCGTGTTCGCGGTGGCGCTGGTGTGCTTCCTGCTTGTACACATCGCGCCGGGCGACCCGCTCGTCTCGGTGCTGCCGCCCGACGCTAGCCAAGCGCTCGCCGACCAGATGCGCAAAGCTTACGGCTTCGATCGGCCGCTCCCCGTTCAGTTCGGCATCTGGGCCTGGAAGGCGGTCAACGGCGACCTCGGCACCTCGATCGCGACCGGCCGTGCGGTGGCCGAAGAGGTCGGCCGCGCGGTCGGCAATACCGTGATGCTGGCGATGTTCGCCTCGTTGATCGGCTTCGTCTTCGGGCTGACGTTCGGCTTCCTTGCCGGCTATTTCCGTGACACGTGGGTCGACAAGCTCGTCACCACGCTCTCCATCACCGGCGTCTCGATGCCCCACTACTGGCTCGGCATGGTGCTGGTGATCATCTTCTCGGTGCAGCTCGGCTGGCTGCCGGCGGTGGGTGCCGGGCCGGGCGGCTGGTCGTGGGACTGGGCGCACGTCCAGTACATGGTGCTGCCTGCCGTCACGATGTCGGTGATCCCGATGGGGATCGTGGCGCGCACCGTGCGCGCGCTGGTCGGCGATCTGTTGAGCCAGGAATTCGTGACCGCACTGCGCGCCAAGGGCCTCACCGAA
>JAXDNZ010000561.1:0-3261 GCA_034669185.1 Hyphomicrobiales bacterium | reverse complement strand
CTGTTCCGCGGCACGCCGACGCGGCTGTGGCTCGATCAGGCGTTTGCCGAACTGTTCGGCATGACGGTACGGCTCTCGGCCGAGACCGCCGACCATTACTTCGACCGCATCTCGGAATGCCTCGCGAAGCCCGAATTCCTGCCGCGCGCGCTGTTCGAGAAGTTCAAGATCGAGGTGATCGCCACCACCGAAAGCCCGCTCGATCCGCTGAAAAGCCATCAGGCGATCCATGCGTCCGGCTGGAAGGGCCGCGTGGTGACCGCCTATCGGCCCGATCCGGTGATCGATCCGGAGTTCGAGGGCTTCCGCGCCAATCTGGAAAAATTCGGGCACCTCACCGGCTGCGACACGCTCTCCTGGCACGGCTATCTCGAAGCGCACCGGCTGCGCCGCGGCTTCTTCAAGCAGCATGGCGCGACCTCGACCGACCACGGCCACCGCACCGCGCAGACGATGGATCTGCCGCAGGCCGACGCCGAGCGGCTGTTTCTGAAGATCGTCGACGGCGAGTTCTCGGAAGGCGACGCCGAGCTGTTCCGCGCGCAGATGCTCACCGAAATGGCGCGCATGAGCCTCGACGACGGTCTCGTGATGCAGATCCATCCCGGCTCCTACCGCAATCATAATCCGGCGCTCGCCGCGCGCTTCGGCCGCGACATGGGCGCCGACATCCCGACGCGCACCGACTACGTCCATGCGCTGAAACCGCTGCTCGACCGCTTCGGCAACGAGCGCGACCTCACGCTGATCCTGTTCACGCTCGACGAGACGTCCTATTCGCGCGAGCTCGCCCCCCTCGCCGGCCACTATCCGATCCTGCGGCTCGGGCCTTCGTGGTGGTTCTACGATTCGCCGGAAGGCATGCGGCGCTTCCGCGAGCTCACCACCGAGACCTGCGGCTTCTACAACACCGTCGGCTTCAACGATGACACGCGTGCGTTCTGCTCGATCCCGGCGCGCCACGACGTCGCGCGCCGGGTCGACTGCGCGTATCTGGCCGAGCTCGTCACCAAGCATCTGATCGACGAGGACGAGGCGCACGAGGTCGCGCGCGACCTCGCCTACGGGCTGGCGAAGAAGGCCTACAAGCTCTAGCCGGCGAGAACCGGCGGATGGACGTGCAAGAAACCAACGAGGGAGGACTGACAATGAACAGACGTGAGTTTCTGGGAACCGGCGCCGCCGCCGCGATGGCCGCCGGCGGACTGGGCACGGCGGCGTTCGCGCAGGCCAAGCTCGTCCTCAAGGCGACCGACGTGCACCCGCTCGGGTACCCGACCGTGGAAGCGGTCGTGCGCATGGGTAAGAAGCTCGAGGCGGCCACCAACGGCCGGCTGAGCATCCAGATGTTCCCGTCGATGCAGCTCGGCGGCGAGAAGGAGATGATCGAGCAGGCCCAGGTCGGGGCGCTGCAGATCGCGCGCATCAGCGTCGGCCCGATGGGGCCGCTGGTGCCCGAGCTCAACGTCTTCAACCTGCCCTTCATGTTCCGCGACAACAGTCACATGGAGAAGGTGATCGACGGCCCGATCGGCGACGAGATGCTCAAGAAGCTCTCCGACCATCCGACCGCCGGTCTGATCGGCCTGTGCTGGATGAACGGCGGCACCCGCAACGTCTACAACAGCAAGCACGCCGTGAAGACGGTCGCCGATCTCAAGGGTCTCAAGATCCGCATGATGGGCAATCCAGTGTTCGTCGATACGATGAACGCACTCGGCGGCAATGGGGTCGCGATGGGCTTCGACCAGCTCGTCAACGCGCTGCAGACAGGCGTCGTGGACGGCGCGGAGAACAACGAGCCAAGCTACGAGACCGGACAGCATTATCGTTACGCGAAGTTCTATTCACGCACCGGACATCTGATGATTCCGGAGCTGCTGGTGTTCTCGAAGCGGACGTGGGCGACCCTGCCGGCCGACGAGCAGGCGTTGATCATGAAGACGTCCAAGGAAGCGCAGCAGGAACAGCGCAAGCTCTGGTACGAGATGGAACAGAAGTCGATCGCCAAACTGAAAGAGTCCGGCATCGAGATCAACGAGGTGGCCGACAAGAAGCAATTCCAGGACGCGGTCAAACCGGTGTGGGACAAGTACGGCGCCCAGCACGCCGCGCTGATCCAGCGCATTCAGGACGTGAAGTGACGCCAAGCTAAAGGACGCGGGCGGTGGTCTCCCCTCCCCCTTGTGGGGAGGGGTCGGGGGTGCGGTTACTCTCACAACGACCCCCACCCCGGCTCGCTCCGCTCGCCGACCCTCCCCACAAGGGGGAGGGTAAGAAAGCCGCGCGGTCAGTATTTTTCGGAGCTGGGGGGAATTGGAATGAAGGCCCAATATTTCCGGGCGATGGACGCGATCCATCAAGCCTGCCTGTTCGTGGCGGGCTGCTGTCTCGTCGTCATCGTGGTCATCATTCCCTACGGGGTGTTCTGCCGTTACGCGCTCAACAGCGCTGCGTCATGGCCGGAGCCGGTTGCGGTGCTGCTGATGATCATCCTGTCGTTCCTCTCGGCGGTCGTCTGCTATCGCGAATACCTGCATATCGGCGTCGGGGTGCTGCCGGCCTTCCTCAACGAGCCGGCCAAGACCTACCTCGGCTGGTTCCTCGAGGCCTGCATGCTCGCCACCAATCTGTTCATGCTGTGGTGGGGCACCAAGCTGGTGCACACCACATGGTTTCAAAGCATTCCCGAATTCCCCGCGGTGTCGGCCGGCATCTCCTACCTCGCGATCCCGATCGCCGGCGCGCTCACGACGCTGCTCGTGATCGAGCGGCTTATGACGCAGAAATTCTTCTCCGAGCCTGATCCCGAGACCGTCAGTCAGCTGTCGACTGAATAGTCCAAGAAGGGGTCGGGGACATGGACGTTTTCGTTCTGATCGGCATCTTCACCATCGTGTGCCTGATGGGCATGCCGGTCGCCTATGCGCTCGGGATCGCGGCGATCGCAGCGGCACTTTGGATCGATCTGCCGCTCGAAGCCGTGATGCTGAAAGTGTCCGGCGGCATGAGCGGGTTCTCGCTGCTCGCGATCCCGTTCTTCATCCTTGCCGGCGCCATCATGGCGGTCGGCGGCATGGCGGAGCGCCTTGTCAATCTCGCCAAGGTGTTCGTCGGCGCGCTCCGTGGCGGCATGGCGCTGGTGAACATCCTTGCCTCGACGATGTTCGGCTGCATCTCGGGCTCGTCGGTCGCGGATACCGCCGCCGTCGGCTCGGTGATGATCCCGCAGATGATCAAGAACGGCTACCCGCGGCTCTT
>JAXDNZ010000560.1:0-3730 GCA_034669185.1 Hyphomicrobiales bacterium | reverse complement strand
TTTCGAGCTTCTTGAGCACATCCATCGCGTCGCGCCTTACATGGCGCACCGCGACACGCGCCTGTTCGGCGTATTTGTGCGCGACCTTGGCCAGCTCCTTGCGGCGGTCCTGATTGAGTTCCGGAATGCGCAGGCGGATGGTCTGACCCTCGGTCTGCGGCGAGAGACCGAGATTCGAGGCGGAAATCCCCTTTTCGACCGCATGCACCATCGAGCGGTCCCACACCTGCACCGAGATCAGGCGCGGTTCGGGCACGCTGATCGTCGCGACCTGGTTGAGCGGCATGTGGCTGCCATAAGCCTCGACCTGCACGTGATCGACCAGGCTTGCCGAGGCCCGGCCGGTGCGCAGGCCGCCGAGTTCGGTCTTCAGCGCCGCGAGCGCACCCTGCATGCGGCGCTTGATGTCGTCGAGATTATGCGTTGGCGCAGCCATGGCTTTCCCCCGGAATGCGGCGCGCTGCGGATGCCGATGCAGCGCCGGACGACGGTCACTTCATCCAACGAACGTCGAGCGGCCCTTGCCGCTCAGCACCGCCGCGATGGCACCCGGCTCGCGGATCGAGAACACGATGATAGGCATACGGTTTTCCCGGGCAAGCGCGAAGGCGGTGGCGTCCATCACCTTCAGGTCACGGCGGATCGCATCCTCGTGCGTCAGCCGGTCGAATCGCTCGGCCTTGGGATCGAGTTTCGGGTCGGCGCTGTAGACGCCATCGACATTGGTGGCTTTCAGCACCGCGTCGCAGCCCATCTCGGCAGCGCGCAGCACGGCAGTCGTGTCGGTCGTAAAGAACGGATTGCCGGTGCCGCCCGCGAACACCACCACGCGGCCGTCTTCCAGATGACGCAGCGCGCGCTGGCGCTCATAGGTCTCGCACACCTGCGGCATGTTGAGCGCCGACATGGCACGGGCGCGAGCGCCGGCGCGCTCCAGCGCGGCCTCGAGCACGAGCGCGTTCATCACGGTACCCATCATGCCCATGGCGTCCGCAGTCGGGCGCGCGAGCCAGGCCTCGGCCGCTTCGGCGCCGCGGATCAGATTACCGCCGCCGACCACGACGCCGATCGTAATGCCGAGCGCGCGCGCCGCCACGAGGTCCTTGACGATGGCCTCGATGGTGGGAGCATGGATGCCGAAGTCGTTCGGTCCGGAGAACGCTTCGCCGGACACCTTCACAATCACGCGACGGTAGGCCGGCTTGCTCATGGCAATCGCTCCGTACGCCGCCTCGTTCAGCTTTTTCCGACTGCCGCCGCAACCTCGCCGGCGAAGTCAGACGCCGGCTTTTCAATCCCCTCGCCGAGTGCGTAGCGCACATAGCCGACGACCTTGATCGGCCCGCCGACCTTGCCCTCGTTTTCTTTCAGCGCCTGCGCGACCGATTTCTTGTCGTCGAAGATGAAAGGCTGCTCGAGCAGCGTCTGCTCCTTGTAGAAGGTCTTCAGTCCCGATTCGGTGATCTTCTCGATCATCGCCTCAGGCTTGCCCTGCTGGCGGAACTTGTCGGCGAGAATGTCCTTCTCGCGCTTGACCACGGCCGGATCGACACCCGACGCATCGACCGCCAGCGGGTTCGATGAGGCGATGTGCATCGCGACCTGCCGGCCGAGCGCGGCGAGCGCGTCGGCACTGCCGGACGATTCGAGCGCGACCAGTACGCCGATCTTGCCGAGCCCCTCGGACACCTGGTTGTGCACGTAGCTTGCGACCACGCCTTGGGAGACGGAGAGCACGGCGGCGCGCCGCAGCGTGATGTTCTCGCCGATGGTCGCGATCGCCGACGAGATCGCATCCGCGATCGTCATCGAGCCGGCCTTGGCGGCCAGAATCTTCTCCACGTCGCCGCCGACGCTGAGCGCGACGTCGGCGACCATCTTCACGAGGCCCTGGAAGTGGTCGTTGCGCGCGACGAAGTCGGTCTCGGAATTGACCTCGACCATCGCGCCCTTCTTCGGAGCGACGAAGGTGCCGATCAGGCCTTCGGCGGCGACGCGGCCGGCCTTCTTGGCAGCCTTGGAGAGGCCCTTCTTGCGCAGCCAGTCGACCGCGGCCTGCACGTCGCCGCTCGTTTCTGTCAGCGCGGCCTTGCAGTCCATCATGCCTGCGCCGGTCGTTTCGCGCAGGTCCTTCACCATTGCGGCGGTGATGTTTGCCATTTTTTCAAATCCCGTATCTGCGCTCGTCATGCGCGGGATTGACCCGCCCATCCCATCCAGAAAAAAGATGCCCGTACGCGATGGATTGCCGGGTCAGGCCCGGCAATGAAGACAGAAAAAAGCCTACTCGTTACTCGGCGGCGACGAACTCTTTCGCCTTCGCGATCCAGCTTTCGATGCGGCCGGGCAGCCCGACCTCTTCGCCGATCTTCGCGGCGTCGGCGGGGCCGAGCTCGGCGATCTGCGAGTAGTGGAACACGCCGAGGTCGTTGAGCTTCTTCTCCACGGCCGGCGAGACGTGCGGCAGCTTCTTCAGGTCGTCAGCGACGCCGCGCGGACCCGCCAGCGGCTGGAAGCCGGTCGGCGGTGTTTCGGGCGGCAACTCCTCGACCACCGGCTTCTCGGCGGCCCCGACATCGACGCCCATCTCGCCCTGCGCGCGGCCGATGCCGTCGATCGCCGCCTTGGCGACGAGGTCGCAGTAGAGCGTGATCGCGCGGCCCGCATCGTCGTTGCCCGGGACCACATAGGTGATGCCGTTCGGATCGCAATTGGTGTCGACGATCGCGGCGATCGGGATGTTGAGGCGGCGCGCCTCCTTGATCGCGATATCCTCCTTGTTCGTGTCGATGATGAACAGGAGGTCGGGCAGTCCGCCCATGTCCTTGATGCCGCCAAGCGCCTTTTCGAGCTTGTCCTTCTCGCGCGTAAGCGTCAGGCGCTCCTTCTTGGTGTAGCCGCCCGCCTCGTTCGACGAGAGCATCTCGTCGAGTTGGCGCAGCCGCTTGATCGAGGCCGAGATCGTCTTCCAGTTGGTCAGCGTGCCGCCGAGCCAACGGGAATTGACGTAGTACTGCGCGCAGCGCTTGGCGGCGTCCGCGATGGCGTCCTGCGCCTGGCGCTTGGTGCCGACGAACAGGATGCGGCCGCCCTTGGCGACGGTGTCGCTCACGGCCTGCAGTGCGCGATGCATCATCGGCACCGTCTGGGCGAGGTCGAGGATGTGGATGTTGTTGCGGGCCCCGAAGATGTACTCCGACATCTTCGGATTCCAGCGGTGGGACTGATGTCCGAAATGTACGCCAGCTTCCAAAAGCTGACGCATCGAGTAGTCGGGCAGCGCCATATGTCTTCTCCGGTTGATCCGCCGCGGACCCAAGAGCCACGGCCGAGGGTTCGGCCGGAGCACCGGACGGCGTAGAGCCAAGGTCCGCGTGTGAGATGGCGGCTATATAGCGAGGCCGCCGGGGGGACGCAAGGAAAACGCGCGAAATCCGGGCGTTGGGCCCGGACCATCGATTTCAAACGAAAAAGGCGCGAAATCGGGACTTAGATATCGATATCCCAGAGGACTTAGATATCCCAGCCCTGGCTCTTCTTCACCACCACGGCCGGCAACACCGACGCGTCGTTCTGAATGGTGGTGCGGAAGGTGGTCTGCGACACCAGCTGGGTGGTGTCGCCGCGGTTGCCGATCGCGGTGCCGAGGCTCGCGCCCATCGTGCCGACCATAACGGTGGTGAGCAGCAGCGCGCCGACCACACCGGAGCGCGGGAACAGCAGGCAAAGG
>JAXDNZ010000559.1:0-5723 GCA_034669185.1 Hyphomicrobiales bacterium | reverse complement strand
ATTACCAGCGCGAAGGGCGCATCTACGCCAAGTACCTCATGCAGCATCATCCGGCCGGCAGGGTCGCGGTGCTGTTCCAGAATGACGACTACGGCAAGGACGTGCTGAAAGGGCTGAAGGATGGCCTCGGCGCCAAGACGAGCATGATCATCGCCGAGATGCCCTACGAGACCGCCGATCCGACGGTCGACTCGCAGATCGTGGCCCTGAAAGCCTCCGGCGCCGACATCTTCGTCAACATCGCGACGCCGAAATTCGCCGCGCAGGCGATCAAGAAGGTTGGCGACCTCGGCTGGAAGCCGGTGCATATTCTCAATAACGTATCGAGCTCGATCGGCTCGGTGCTCAAGCCTGCCGGTTTCGAGAACGCCAAGGGCATCCTCTCGACCGCATATCAGAAGGATCCGAGCGATCCCGGCTTGCGCGGCGATCCGGGCCTGAAGAACTGGACCGCGTTCATGGACAAGTATTTCCCGGAAGGGAACAAGGCCGACACCGGTAACGTGAGCGCCTACATCACGGCGAAGGCGCTAGTGCAGGTTCTCAAGCAGTGCGGCGACAACCTCACGCGCGAGAACGTCATGCGGCAGGCGGCCAATCTGCGCGACTTCGAGATCGACATGCTGCTTGACGGCATCAAGGTGAACACGAGTCCGACGGATTATTTCCCGGTCGAAGAGCTGCAGATGCGGCGCTTCAACGGGGAGAACTGGGAGCTGTTCGGCCCGATCATGAGCGGCGAAATCGGAAGCTAGGCCTCAACGAACATGTGCCGCCCCCGCGGTCATGGAAAAACGAAGGAGAGAGAAGCGATGAACTTGAACAAACGCATGTTGCTGACCTCGGCGGTGGCGGGCTTCGCGCTCGCTGTCGCAGCGCCTGCGCTGGCGCAGAAGAAATATGATCCCGGTGCGAGCGATACCGAGATCAAGATCGGCAACATCAATCCCTACAGCGGGCCGGCCTCGGCCTATGGGCTGATCGGCAAGACGATCGAGGCCTACTTCAAGAAGGTGAATGCCGAGGGCGGCATCAATGGCCGCAAGGTCAACTTCATCTCCTATGATGACGGCTACTCGCCGCCGAAAGCGGTTGAGCAGACCCGAAAGCTGGTCGAGAGCGATGAAGTGCTGCTCGTGTTCCAGCCGCTCGGCACGCCGTCCAACACGGCGATCCAGAAGTACATGAACTCCAAGAAGGTCCCGCAGCTCTTCGTTGCGACCGGCGCCACCAAGTGGGGCGACCCAAAGAACTTCCCCTGGACCATGGGCTGGCAGCCGACCTACCAGGCCGAGGGGCAGATCTATGCCAAGTACATCCTGAAGAATCATCCGAACGCCAAGATCGGCATCCTCTACCAGAATGACGACTACGGTAAGGACTATGTGAAAGGGCTCAAGGACGGTCTGGGCGAGAAGGCCAAGACCATGATCGTCTCCGAGTTGCCGTATGAGCCGGCCGACCCCACGGTCGATTCGCAGATCGTCTCGCTCAAGGGTTCGGGTGCCGACGTGTTCTTCAACGTCACGACGCCGAAGTTCGCCGCGCAGGCGATCAAGAAGGCGCATGAGATCGGGTGGAAGCCGCTGCACCTCCTCAACAACGTGTCGCAATCGGTCGGCTCGGTATTAAAGCCCGCGGGATTTGAGGCCGCCAAGGACGTGCTGTCGACCGGCTACCTGAAGGACCCGACCGATTCGACTTGGAACGACGACGCCGGCAAGAAGGAATGGCTTGCCTTCATGGATAAGTATTTCCCGGATGGCGACAAGACCTCGAGCTTCACGGTCTACGGCTACACCGTGGCGCAGACGCTGCACGAGGTCCTCAAGCAGGCCGGCGACAACCTCACACGTGAGAACGTGATGAAGCAGGCCGCAAACCTGAAGAACGTGACGCACCCGATGCTACTGCCGGGCATCACGATCAACACCAGCGAGAAAGACTTCTACCCGATCGAACAGATGCAGATGCAGAAGTTCAACGGCGAGCGCTGGGAGATGTTCGGCCCGATTATCAACGGCGGCGGCGAGGGAAGCTGACGCGCAAAGCGCGTCATCACCGGGCCGCCGCGCTTCGCGCGGCGTGACCCGGTGATCCCGTGAGGCATATTGGGTGCCTTACTAAGCGAGATGGCGGGGCACCAGGGCGTTTACGCCCGTCTTCGACGGGCTATGCCCGGCCATGACGAATTCCCAGGACGCCGTCGCCTCAGGGCGGCGGCGTTTGCGTTACAGCTTGTGCGGGCTCATCGCGCGGGCCGCGAACAGGATCCCGACCGCGATCGCGGCCGGGAACAGCGCGAAAGCGCTGCCGCCCGTCGCGAGGGCCGCGGCGGCGGCCCACGAGATCGACGAGAAGGCTTCGGCGAAGGTCGCAAAGCGTGACGCGGTCTGGCGGTGGCGGAAGTAGCGCCGCGTCGCCTGCTTGCGGAACCAGAACTGGATGCCGGTCGCGGACGCGGTCGCCGCCAGGATGCCGAGTGCGGCAAGCGCCGCGCCATAGAGCGACAGAAGCGCGAGCGCCACAAGAAACGGCGCGAACACGACCGCGATGCAGCCGAGCACCGCCTCGACCTTGGCCCGAACGATGCTGCCGGCAAGGATCGGCGCAGTTGCCACGAGGTCGGGCGCGTCCTCTCCCGAGATCGCGAGCCAGGCGAGGCCGCCCGCGAGTTGCCCCGCCGCCATCACCAGCACCGGCACGAGCACGACCAGCGCGCCGGTGCCCTCGCCATAGGAGCGCCATAGCAGCAGCGCGGGCGGCAGCAGGTAGAGCAACTGCATCAGCGTCTGCGACACCAGCCATGGGTCGCGACGCAACAGGATCCATTCCTTGACCCGCAGCGCACGCATTGGCGAAGCGCGGCGGAAGCCGGATGATCGCGCCGGCCGCCCGCCCATCTGCGCGACGCCTGCCGCCGCGACGGCGTGCTCGCCGAAGCGGCCCGAGAACACGAGGATTGCGGCACCGAGCAGGGCGAGGCTCGTGCCGAGCACGACCGCCAGCACGGTAAGGTCGCCGAGCGCCGCACGCGCCGGCCACCACACGAGGCTGTCGATGTCCGGCACCAATGCGAGCAGCGTGTCGGATTCGAGGAACACCATGCGCGAGAGCGTGCCCTGCGACAGGATCGCGGCGACCTGCAACCCGATGATGAACAGTGCCGCGATCACCGCCGCGACGATCTGCGCCACCAGCCGCGTGCGCTTCGGTCCGATGGTGCGGAACAGCGCGACTGTCAGCGCGACCGCGAACGCCGCCGCGGTCGCGCCCATCGCGATCACGACACCATAGGCGCCGAGCCAGCGCGCGCCGCCGCGCAGCACCAGCACGTTGACCAGGGGCGCGCCGAGCAGCGTCGCCATCAGGATGATCGAGAGTGCCATCGCGCCGATGCGC
The DNA here is from genome assembly GCA_034669185.1 of Hyphomicrobiales bacterium. GTDB lineage: Bacteria > Pseudomonadota > Alphaproteobacteria > Rhizobiales > Xanthobacteraceae > PALSA-894. Next base: position 2,321 of record JAXDNZ010000559.1, on the reverse strand, counting down.
ACGGCGAACAGCTTTCGCACCGCGACCGGCGAACTCAGGATCAGTTCGAAATCCGATCGCGCGTAGAACGCGCGCGTCACCGATTCCATCGCCTGCGACGTGAGCAGCGACCATGAGAGCAACGCGGTGCCGGTGATCACCACGAGAGCCGGTTTGTCCGGCTCTGTGCCGACATCGACGTAGCGCGCGACGAAGTAATAGGCCAGCAGGTGCGCGAAGACGACGAACAGTGCGATCAGGATCGCGACGATACGCTCGCGCCCGCGCCGTCCAGCCGTCATCATCGACAGCCAGTCGCGCCACGCGAGGCGGAACTCGTGGCGTGCGAACCAGGGAAGCGTGCCGGCAGCGCAGGTTCCGGCGAGGTGGGCACCGGTTCGCCGACCAAGACCATGCGCCGCGTGAAAAGTCATCACGCGGCGACCGCCTGCTCGGCGACCAGCGTGAGGAAGGTGTCTTCCAGGTTTGCGTGGTTCTTGCCGGCGCGCAGCTTCAGTTCGTCAAGCGTGCCTTCGGCGATCAGCCGTCCACCCGCGATGATGCCGACGCGATCGGCCATGCGCTCGGCGACTTCGAGAATGTGCGTCGTCATGATGACGGTGCCGCCGGCTGCGACGCGCTCGCGCAGCACGGTCTTCACCTGCCGCGCTGAACCGGCATCGAGGCCGGTGAGCGGCTCGTCGAGGATGATGACACGCGGGTCGTGCACCAGCGCGCCCGCGAGCGCCACCTTTTGCCGCATGCCCTTGGAGAAGCCTTCGCAGCGCTCGTGCGCATGCGGCGCAAGACCGAGCCAGCCAATCAGGTCGCGCGCGCTCGCCTCGGCGGCTGCGGTATCGAGACCCCAGAGGCCAGCGACGAATTCGAGATATTCGTAAGGCGTCAGCTTGTCGTAGATCATCGGCTCATCCGAGACCCACGCCATGATGCGCTTCGCCGCCACCGGATCTTCGAGCGCGTCGATGCCGGAAATGCGGATCGCGCCGGCGTCGGGGCGCAGCAGGCCCGCGACCATGCGCAGCGTCGTGGTCTTGCCGGCGCCGTTCGGCCCGAGCAGCGTGTAGAATTCGCCCTTGCGCACCGTGAGGTCGAGGCCGTCGACCGCGGGACGGTCGAAGCGCTTCACGAGGTCGCGGATTTCGAGCGCGGAGCAAGGGACTGTCATCGACGCCAACGTGGTGAATTTTTGATTGATGCGTTCGCCACAGTGTAGGCTTTCAGAGGTTTCGGCCGCGTGAATCGTGCGGTCGGATTCGTTGACATTGGCGTGGCGGCCGCGATAATTCGCGCATGGCTAACGCGCGCCGCACGCTGAAATCCAAAAAAGCCTCCTTCCGGGGGATTTTTGGATTTTTCGCTGCGTCGGATTAGTCAAGACGCCCCACAGCGAAGATCGCAAAAGCCCCGCCGGGATCGGACGGGGTCTTTTTGTTTTTGCGCCTCGCTCCTCCGGCAATCACCGAAGGAGAGAGCCATGCACACACGCATTCAGGGACTTTGGCTGCCGCTCATTACGCCGTTCCGCGACGGCGAGATCGACGAGGTCTCGCTGCGCCGGATGACGCGGCACTATCTCGGAGAGCCGGTCGACGGCTTCATCCTCGCCGCGACGACCGGCGAGGGGCTGACGCTCGACGACGACGAGACCGCGCGGCTCGTCGACGTCGTCGCAGCCGAGGTCGCGGGCAGGATCCCGGTTTATCTGGGGCTTTCCGGCAGCGACACACGCAAGATGATCAAGGCGCTCGCACGTACCGCATCGTGGCCGGTCGACGGGACGCTGATCGCGTGCCCGTACTACACGCGGCCGTCGCAGGACGGGCTCTATCGCCACTTCGCGGCGCTCGCCGGCGCGATCGCGCGGCCGCTCATGGTCTACAACATCCCGTACCGGACCGGGGTGAACATGAGCAACGACACGCTGCTGCGCCTCGCGGAACTCTCCAATATCGTCGGCGTCAAGGACTGCTGCATCGACCCGGCGCAGTCGTTCGATCTGATCCGCGCGCGCCCGGCCGGTTTCTCGGTGATGACGGGCGAAGACGCGCTGTTCTACGGCGCGCTCACGCAGGGCGCGGACGGCGGCATCCTGGCGGCGGCGCATGTCGATACCGCGCGTTTTGCTGCCGTGCGCGATGCGCTCCTCGGCGGCGATCAGCCGGGCGCGCTGCGGGCGTGGCGCGGTCTTGTCGATCTGCCGCGGCTTCTGTTCGCGGAACCCAATCCCGCCCCGATCAAGCATTGGCTCGCCCGCGCCGGGCTGATCGACAGTCCGGAAGTGCGCCTGCCGATGACGCCGGTCAGTAACGCGCTTGCGGCGC
>JAXDNZ010000558.1:0-4015 GCA_034669185.1 Hyphomicrobiales bacterium | reverse complement strand
CGGCCGACAGGTAGACGGTCTCGGGCGCCACCATGGTGACGCCAGCCTCCATCGCGGCGTCGCGCAACCGCCACTGCAACACGTCCTCGGCCTCGGCGAGCTGTGCCTTGGTGTTCACGCCCCTCACCTCGTCCTCGCCGGACTCGAGCGCGACCGCCTCGAGCGCCATGCCGTCCGCAATCGCCACCGCGTCGGTCAGGTAGAATTCGCGCTTTGCATTCTTGGCGCCGATCCGATCGAGAATTTCCAGCGCGACCTCGCCGCGCAGCGCCATCAGGCCGCCGTTGCAGAGGCCGATCTTGCGCTCCTCGTCGCTCGCGTCCCTCTCTTCGCGGATCGCGACCAGACGATGGCCGTTGGTGATGAGCCGCCCATAGCCGCTCGGATTGGCCGACCGGAAGCCGAGCACCGCCACGCTCGCGCCCTTCGCGATGGCCTCGCGCAGCCGCTTCAGCGTCGCGGCGGAAATCAGCGGCGTGTCGCCGAAGATCACCAGGATATCGTCGGCGCCTTTGGCGAGCGCCTTGCGGGCGGCGAGGACCGCATGGGCGGTCCCGCGGCGCTCCGTCTGCACGAAGGTCTGCACGGTCGGCAGCACGCGCTTCGCTTCCGCGGCGGCGGCATCGCTATCCGGTCCGATCACGACCGCGGCCGCGGTCGTGCCGGCGTCCTTCACGGCCCCAAGCACATGCGCAAGCAACGAGCGGCCGGCCACTTCGTGCAACACCTTTGGCCGCGACGAGCGCATGCGCGTGCCCTCGCCGGCGGCGAGCACGACAGCAAGACAGGTTCGGTGCATGGGCGACTCTGGTTGGCGGGTCGGGCGGCGTCTTAACGCACGCGGCGCGCGCGGGGACAAGGTGGATAGCGGGAACTAACACCCGCCGTTGCGGCGGGAATGGCCGGATTCTGTTACATTTTTCAACATTGATTCGGTTTTGGGAGCCCCGCAGCATCGATGATGGCCGTGCGCAAGATGCAGCTTGTGCGGCTCGGCGTATGGGCGGGCGTCGCGACGATCGCGGTGCTGGTCGCGACCATCGCGGCAAACACCGAGACCGGCATCCGCCGGATTGCCGGCCTGATGTCGACCGAGGCGCCGGCCGAGCCGGTGCGTGGCGCGCGCTCGCCGCAGCTGACCGGACGCTTCGATGCCGAGCTTGAAACACGGCGTGTCAGCGAAGCGGTGCGCGTGCTGTCGGCCGACCGCGACCGGCTGCTCGCCCGCGTGGCGGTCCTGGAACGCAATCTCGAGGATGTGACGGGTTCGATTTCCGCTCCTCCGCCCGCTGCCACCGCGAAGGCCGCGCCACCGCTGCCGCAAATTCCCCCGCAGGCCGCCGCGCCCCCACCCGCGCCCGCGCCCTCCGCGGCTGCCGCCCCGGCGCCGACGCGCGTCACGACCACGACAGTCGGCCCGCCCGGGCCCGCGCAATCGATCGCCACCAAGACCGATTTCGGCGTCGACATCGGCGGCAATACCTCGCTCGACGGCCTGCGGGTGCAATGGACGAACCTCAAGGCGAGCCAGCCGGCGCTGCTCGAGGGGCTGCGGCCGGTGATCGCGATCCGCGAAGGCGGCAAGGGGGCGGTCGAACTGCGGCTCGTTGCCGGCCCGCTCGCCAATGCAAGTGCCGCCGCGCGACTATGCGCATCGCTCGCCGCCGTCGGGCAGGCCTGCCAGCCGACAGTGTTTGACGGCCAGCGCCTCGCACTCCAATAAGCGGTCCATGCGCGCAACGTTTCGTCCAAGCCCGTGGGCGGGCATCCTGCTCGCCGCGTTCGCGGCCGGCGCGGTCGCCTGTTCGCTCTATCTGCGCTACCGCGTGATCCAGAACTCGGAGATCGGAGTCGTCTGTGACGCAGGGCTCGGCACCGCGTTCTGCCGGGCGCGGGCGGGTGTCGTGTTCCTGTTCCAGTATTCGGTATTCGGATGGGTAGCGCTGGCCGCGGCCGCGCTCAATCTTGCGCGGCCCTCGGTCGCGCTGCTGGCGATCGGGCTGATCGCCGCGGGCTTCGGGATCGTCCTCTACAACGTGACGGCGTCGGCTTTCGCGGTCGCTCTCATGATCCTTGCGTTCGCACGCCCGGCGCGGACAGCGTGAGGCCAAGCGCCAAGAAGGCGGCGCAGAGCCAGAGCGACTGCCAGTTCACGAGCCCCTCGTTCCAAGCGATGAAGAGCGCGGACGACACCAGCACTGCGCCGCCAACTGTCTCGGAAAGTCCCCGGCTTGCGGCCGGCGCCAGCCACCTCAGCGTCAGGAACGGCACGATCGCCGCCGTAAGCGGCGCGAACGGAAAGTCGCGATAGCGCGGATCGAAGACGAGACCGAGCGCGATCGCGACCGCGCCGACGCACAGGATGAGCAGCACTCCGCCGAGCAGACGCGCGAGACGGCTCTGCGGCCAAGGCTCAGTCCCCAGCAAAGCCGCGAAAAGAGGCGTCCGGAGGCCGCGCACCAGCGCCGCTGCTCCCGCCAACGGCGCAAGGATCGCCAGCGCCGCAAGGGTTAGCGACACCGCCCAACCGGAAAGTCCCAGGCTTTCGAGCGGGACGTTGCGGACCGTCCAGCCGATCAGCGTCCCGGCGACGAGGGCGATCACCGCGACACCGGCCCACGCGGCCACGCCCGGCGGTACCGGATTGCGGCGCGCCGCCGCAAGTGCCAGCGCGAAGATCGCGGCCGCAAAGGCAACGCCGCCCGCGGCCTGCATCCGCCAGAACGGATGGTTCGACACCGGCGCGCCCCAGGTGAACTTCGGGACGCTCGCGTCCGCCGCGAACAGACCCCAGTGCCCGCCGACGGTGCCCTCGGATTGCCGTTTCCAGGGCTGGTCGAAGCCCTCGATGAGATTGACGCGGTAGCCGCCGCGCTTGGCCGCCGCGACGACGTCTTGCAGGACGCGCGCCTCGTTCGCCGCCGATGGAAGCGCGCCCTCGCGCATGCGGCCGAAGCCGGGCCAGCCTACTTCGCCGATCAGGATGTCCTTGCCCGGAAAGCTGTCCGCCACCGTCTTTCGGATCGAATCCATGTGCGGCGCGGCCTGCGCGGGCTCGATCGGGATGTCCTCCCAGTACGGCAGGATGTGCACCGTCACGAGATCGACCGCGTCGGCTACGGCGCGATAGCGCAGCCAGAACTCCCAGACGTCCGCATAGGTGACCGGCATCGGGACCCGCGCCTTCACGTCGCGGACCAGACCGATGAGGGTGTCCGGCGACAATTCGCCGCGCAGCAGCACCTCGTTGCCGACGATCACCGCGCGCACGACGTCGGTGTGCCGGTTCGCGAGCGCCACGGCGCGGTCGATCTCCAGCCGGTTCTTGTCCGCTTCGCGCCCCAGCCACACGCCGAGCAGCACCGTCATGCCATGGCGACGGGCGATGTCCGGCACCTGATCGACCCCGAGATCGACCGAATAGGTCCGCACGCAGGAGGTCACCCGCGCAAGGATCGAAAGGTCTTCCTCGATCTGCGCGGCGGTCGCGGGCGGCACGCCTTCGCCGAATGTCGTGAGCGTCCGGAACGGCGTGTAGGAGACGCAGGGCAGCTTCTCGCCGGGGCCAAGCGGCGCGGCCGGCATCGCGACGGGGAGGCCGAGCCACCACCAGACTGTGACGATCGCCGCTGCGACAGGAACAAAAAACCCGAGGGCGAAGCGCATCGGCGACTGCGATCCAACCTATGTTGTGGCACTGCGTGCTTGTGTCCGCTTACCCTGCGGCGCGCGTCATGCCAAGCTGACGAAGCGTTCAGCCAAACGCCGCAATGCCGTCGCTTTCGCGTGCTTCTTGACCTCGACCAAGTTGTCGCGACCGCAAGAACAAAAGTCCATGCTCTCCCGCACCTCCAGCCTCTCCGCCACGCTTGCAGGCTTGCTGATATTTGTCTGCGCGCAGGTCCCCGCACTCGCGCAAACGGCCGAGCCGAAGCAGCCGGACCCGAAAACTCAAGGCGAGCCGAACAAGGACGACAAGCGCCGCATCGACGAGTTCGCCGAGGCCGCGCGCGTG
>JAXDNZ010000557.1:0-4709 GCA_034669185.1 Hyphomicrobiales bacterium | reverse complement strand
AGCGGGAACGTCACGGTGAGCAGGATGCGCAACGCGCTCGCGCCGGACACATCCGCGGCTTCTTCCAGCGCGGCATCCATGTTGCGCAGCGCAGACGCGGTGAACATGTAGACGTAGGTCGCGTAGTAGATGCCGAAGATGACGATCAACCCGGTCATCGAGTAGGCGTTGAAGAAAAAATCGATGCCGATCCACTTCATGATGGTGTTGAGCAGGCCGGTCTTGGGGGATGCCAGGATCGACCACGCAACGGCCGCAACCAGCGGCGGCACGAACAGCGGGATCATGCTCACCGCCGCGATGAAGCGCTTGCACGGCGTATCGGTGCGCACCACCACCCAGGAAAACGTCAGCCCGATGATGACGGCGAGAATTGTGCCGCCGCCGCACGCGATCATCGAGTTCAACAGCGCGAGATGGACGTTGGGATTTCCGAGGACCGTGATGAAATTGGTCAGCGAGATATCGAATACACCGAACCCGTCCACCACCGGATTGGTGTTGGTCAGCGCGCCGAGCAGCAGCATCGAGATCGGATAGATGACGAGGAAGGTCAGCACGACGAGCAGCCCGGCCGACCAAAGCCAGCTGATCGCGGCGGCCATCCGCCCGCTGCGCTCGACAGAACGCGGCGCTGCCCATGCGGCGGCTTCTGCGCTCACCACTCCTCCCCTCGTTCGGCCGCGTTATCGTTATAACAGGCGGCCCCTGCAGGCAGGCCCATCTAGCACACAAACGCTGGGCCGGGCACATTACCAAACTGCAATCTTGCGCGCCGGAATGCCGCGCCGCGAAGGCGAATAAGGAACCCGGCTACATCGTCAGCACGATCTTGCCGAAGTGCCGGTTGGCGCGCATGTGCGCCTGCGCGGCAACGGCCTCGGCGAGCGGGAAGGCCTTGTCGATCGGAAGGCGGAGCTTGCCAGAGGTGACCGCGTCCCACAGGTCGGCGCGCATCAGCCGCACGATCTCGCGCACTTCCTCCACGCTGCGCGTGCGGAACGTGACGCCGATATAGTCGATGCGCTTCATCGCGTGCAGGTCGAAGTCGAACTCGGCTTTCACGCCGCCGAGCCGGCCGACATTGACGATGCGGCCGAGCACCGCGGTCGCGCGCATCGTCTGGTTGACGGTCGGACCGGACACCATGTCGACGGTCAGGTTCACGCCCTTGCCGCCGGTCGCTTGCAGCACGTGGTCGGGCCACGTCTCGTCGCGCGTGTCGATCGCGAGGTCGGCGCCGAAATCTTTCAGCCTGGCGCGGCGCGCGTCGTTGGTCGCGGAGCCGATGACGGGCTTTGCACCTTTCATCTTCGCGATCTGCAGGCCCATCACACCGACGCCGGAGCTCGCGCCCTGAATCAGAACGCTCTCGCCGGTCTTCAGACGCCCTTGCGTGATCAGCGCGTTGTGGAGGGTGTGCAGCGCGACCGGCAGCACCGCGGCCTGCTCGAAACTGAATCCCTCCGGCAGCGGGATGGTGCGGCCGTAATCCGACACCGCGTATTCGGCATAACCTCCGTTTCCCGAGCACACCACGCGGTCGCCTGGTTTGAAATCGGTGACGCCGGCGCCGACCGCCGCGACCTCGCCGGCCCATTCGAGGCCGACCGGCGCGCCCATCGTGCCGTGGCCATAGGTGGCGCGTGCAGCCGAAAGGTCAGCACGATTCAGCCCGCACGCCTTGACACGCGTCAGCACCTCGTTCGGCTTCGGCACGGGCTGCGGAATGTCGCGCAGCTCCAGTCCATTCGGTGACGAAACCGCAGCCTTCATGCCGTTCTCCCGCTGTTGTGACCGCGACGCCGGACGGAAAACCGGTGCCCGCTTTTCCCGGCGTCGCTCCGAACCTACCCTGCCGCCTTCTGCGGCTTGACGCTGTCCCACCACGGACAGGTGCCGGGCATCAGGTGGTAGTTGCCCTCGATGACCTGCACGGGCTGACGCAGTCCGCCTTCGGCCGCAGTCATGCGCATCTCGCGCGCTTCGGCGCGCTTCTCTTCGGTGAGCCAGGCGCGCTCGTGACCCCAGATGCTCGGCCCGTACGGCCGCTCGAACGGCTTCCATGTGGCATCGTCGACAACCTGTCCGCCCCATCCGTATTCGGTCATGAAGCCGGACGGATTCCACGAATAGAATGACGTCATGTAGTCGCCCGAGTGCCGCCCGAGCGTGACCGCGACCTGTCCCTCGTTGCCCTGCGCGATGTCGTAGCCCTGCCCGACATCGTCGAGACTGTAGAGCTCCATCATGATGTGATGCGGCGCGTTTTTTCCGGTCGCCGTGAGCGCAAGCGAATGATGCCGCGGATTGACGTGGAAGAAGCGCGCCGGATAGGGCCGCAGGAAATAATCGCTCAGGCGAAAATCGAGCAGCCCCTGGTAGAACGCCGTCATCGCCTCGATGTCCTCGACATGCAGCACGACGTGGCCCATGCCGAGCGGGCCGGTGCGGAAGCCCGAGATGTTGCGGCCCGGCACGAACGGCGTCGCCGCAATCTCAGCGCCATGGAAGATCTCGAGCCGCGTGCCCGCCGGATCCTGGAGTACGATCAGGTCCCGCACGTGCCGTTCATCGGCGAGCGCGCGCGCCCCGCGCGCGACCTTGACGCCCGCGGCGTCGAGCCGCACCGCGAGCGCTTCCAGCGCGGCGGCGTCCGCAACCTCCCAGCCGAAGAAACCGATGCCCTGCCCGCCGTCCGCTTCGATCACAAGTCGCTGCTTGCGGTCATCCATGCGGAATGCCATCGCGTTGCGCGTCTTGTCGATGCGCTGCAGCCCGAGAAAGCCGGAGCCGAACTTCGCCCAGTCGCCAAGCTCCTTGGCGCGGAGCCCGATGTAGCCCAAAGCCTGCACGCTCATCGGCCGAGTCCTGTTCAATGCTGCGCGTGTTGATGCATAGTGCGTCACACGGGCGCGGTCCACAACGGCTTGAGAACCGCGGCGACATCGGGAGAGGACACCGTGATCGGCATCACGCGTCGTTGCGTGCTCGGCACCGGCCTCGCGGTCATCGCCATTGCGCCATCGCCCGCGGCCGATCCCTATCCGACGCGCGCGGTTCGCCTGATCGTTGGTTTTCCGGCCGGCGGGCCGACCGACATCGTCGCCCGAATCGTGGCGCAGTCTTTGTCGGAACGGCTGGGTCAGCAGATCGTCGTGGAGAACAGACCGGGCGCCGGCAGCAACATTGCGACGCAGGCCGTCATCACGTCGCCGCCGGACGGCTACACGCTGTTGCTCGTCTCGCCGCCTCACGCCATCAACGCGACGCTCTACCGCAAGCTTCCCTACAGTTTCCTCGAAGACATCGTGCCGGTCGCCGGCCTCGCCGACGGGCCGAACGTCATGGAGGTTCATCCCTCCGTGCCGGCTAGGACCGTCGCCGAATTCATCGCCTACGCCAAGGCCAATCCGGGCAAGATCAGCTTCGCGTCGGCTGGCAACGGCACGACCATCCATCTCTCGGGCGAGCTTTTCATGGCGATGACCGGCATCAAGATGCTGCACGTGCCGTATCGCGGCTCGGCGCCGGCGTTGACCGATATGATCAGCGGACAGGTGCAGGTGATGTTCGACAATGTGTTGTCGTCGCTGCCGCACCTCCAGTCCGGCGCCCTGCGGGCGCTCGCCGTGACATCGCGCGTGCGCCTAGAGGCCTTGCCGGACGTACCGACCGTCGCCGAGAGTGTGCCGGGCTACGAAACCGGCACATGGTGGGGCGTCGGCGTGCCGAAAGGGACCCCGGCCGAGATCGTCGCGCTGCTCAACCGCGAGATCAATGCGGTTCTCGGCGACCCGAAGATCAAGGCGCGCTTCGCCGAGCTCGGTTCGGCGCCGCTGATCATGACACCGGACGCGTTCGGCAAATTCCTTGCCGCCGAAACCGAGAAGTGGGCGAAGGCGGTGAAATTTTCGGGCGCACAGGTGGACTAGCCGGTCAATCGAGCCGAAATCCGCGCGCCCGAATGTAGGCGCCGAAATCGGCGCGCTCCGGCACCGCGTATTGTCTGGCCTTGTCTTCGGACCAGCCATAGGTGTCCGATTTTCCAAACACCTCGACAGAGCGCTGCTCGCGGTAAGGCTGCGCAGCCTCACGACGGCGGTCGTAGCCGTTGATCGCGCTGCGCACGTCGCCTTCTTGGTAGCCGTTGCGATGGACGGTCACTTGAAGGGGCAGCCGCAGGCTCTGCTTCGGCGGCGCGGCAGGCCACCCGAGGCCAAGTCCCGCGACCGGAAAGACGTGCTGCGGCAGGTGCAGCAGCTCGGAAACGGCCGCGGCGCGATTGCGGATGACGCTGATCGGGCAGGCGCCGAGCCCTTGCGCCTCGGCGGCGAGAACAAAGGCCGTCAGCGCAATGCCGGCATCGACGCTGGCATTGAAGAACGCATCCAGGTGATCGTTCGCGAACGGCTTGCCGCGCCATTGATGCCACAACCGTTGGCGGCGATTGTTGCCGCAGAAGATCAGGAGGGCGGGCACGTTCTTGAGCCAAGCCTGACCGATCGGGCCTTCGGTCAGAGGAGCGAGAATCTGGTCCTTCAGCTTCGCGTCGTCGATGATCACGATGTCGCGCTGCTGAAGATCGCTCTTGGTCGGCGCACACAGCGCCAGTGCACACAGTCGCTGCAGCAAATCATACGGCACTGGCTCGGGTTTGAAGTACCGCACGACGCCGCGCGTCGCGAGCTGCCGATGAAGTGGCGGCG
>JAXDNZ010000556.1:0-5306 GCA_034669185.1 Hyphomicrobiales bacterium | reverse complement strand
GAACAGATAGCCCTCGTCATCGAACTGACGAAGCTGCTCGGGGGCAAGCTGCATGACGTTCCTCCAAACGGAGCCGGTATTTGGAAGAAGGTATAGCGCAATCTTTTCGGTGCGGTGCACCAATTTTTCGAGTTATCGCGCCGGGAGAGGAATTGCTCCGGTCGCGGTGCCGAGCTCGCGGCGGGCACGGCGCAGGGCGAGCGCGAGCACGAGGAGCATGGCGATGACGCCGACCGGGATCTGTGTCGCCTGCGCGACGCCACGTGTGACAAGCGGAGCGATCCAAAGAGCGGCGAGCGCGGTCTTCTGGTAGGGCGCGAAGCCGCGCGCGAGACCGTCGAGCGTCAGGAACGCAATGGCCGGCGCGAGCAGCATCAGGTCGTAGTCGAGGCTATACGGCGTCGCCAGGATCGTGGCGAGGCAGAGCGCGGCGGCTTTCAACGCGAAGGGCGCAAGCGAGCGCCACAGCCACACCAGCGCGGCGCCGATCACGAGCGTGACTGCGCCCTGCACCATGTAGGCGAGCGGAACGGGCGCACCCCACATGCGCGCCCACGAGAACACGCTCTGGATCTTGTGCCAGCCGGTCTCGCCGGTTTCGAGCACGATCGCGCGCGTGTAATCGGCGAAAGTCGCAAACGCGCGCCACGTGTCTGCGCCAAACCAAAGTGTCGTGATGGCCACAAGTGCGGCGACGCTCGCGGCTGCGCCGAAGAAGCTGCGCCAGCGTCCCGTGGCGGCGAGTACCAACGGGATCAGGAGACCGAACTGCGGCTTATAGGCGATGAATCCGAACAGAATGCCGGCGACGACGGGCCGGCGATCGAGTTGTACCAAGGCGAAGCCGAACAGCGCCGCGGTGAGGAACCCGTTGTGGCCGTGGCCGAGGTTCACGAACACCGCCGGAAAGGCGAGGGCGAGGACGAGCCACAACATCCCTCCCCGCGAAGCGGGGAGGGTAACCGCCGCGGAGCGGCGGTCGGGTGGGGTCCTTTCGCGACGTGAGTCCCCACCCGGCTCGCTACGCTCGCCACGCTCCCCCTTCGGGGGAGGGATGAGGAGAGAGGCGATCGCGCGGATGGACAGCAAATAGAGGAGCAGCGTCGCGCCCTGCCACACGATCAGCGCCAACGGATACGGCAGCAGCGCCAGCGGGGCCGCGATGAACAGGAACACCGGCGGGTAGTGCCAGCCGTAGAATGGCGTCGCGGGGCCGAAAATCTCCTGTTCGCGCGCGTGCTGGAGGCGCGGGTCGAACGGCGCGGCCGCCTTGCCTTCGAGCACATACGTGCCAGCCGCGTAGACATTCGAGAAATCGGTGCCGAGCGGACGGCCCTGATAGTCGATCAGCCCGTCAGAGGTCGCGACCAGATAGACAAGGCCGCCGGCCGACGCGATCAAGACGGCGAGCGCCCACAGGCGCGCTCGGCTCGAGGTGAGCCAGTCGCCCTTGCGCAGCATCTTGATCAGCGCGGCCATCGTGCGAGGATTAGGCGCAAAGGGCTAACGGACCCTTATGCGTGATGTCAGCCATCATCAGTTTTCATTGATAAGTCAGGCTTTTCGGCTTGCCGCCGTTGGCTGCGCCCGGTACGAACAGGCCGCAAAAAGCTGGAGATTCCCGTGGCCTTCCTCGCCGAGACGCTAAAGCGCATCAAGCCGTCCGCCACCATCGCGGTGACCGACAAGGCGCGCGCGCTGAAACAGGCGGGCCGCGACGTCATCGGGCTCGGCGCAGGCGAGCCCGACTTCGACACGCCGGACAACATCAAGCAGGCGGCGATCAAGGCGATCGAGAGCGGCCGCGCCTCAAAGTACACCGCCGTGGACGGCATCCCGGAACTGAAGGCCGCGGTGTCGCGCAAGTTCAAGCGCGAGAACAAGCTCGACTACAAGCCGAGCCAGATCATCATCGGCACCGGCGGCAAACAGGTGCTCTACAACGCCTTGATGGCGACGGTGAACCCGGGTGACGAGGTGATCATCCCGGCGCCCTATTGGGTGAGCTATCCCGACATGGTGATGCTGGCGGGCGGTACGCCGGTCGAGGTCGTCACCACGATGAAGGACGGCTTCAAGATGAAGCCGGAGGCGCTGGAGAGGGCCATTACGCCGCGCACCAAGTGGATCATCTTCAACTCGCCCTCGAACCCGACCGGCGCGGCCTACACGCGCAAGGAGCTCAAGGCCGTTACCGACGTGCTGGCGCGGCACCCGCACGTGCACATCATGACCGACGACATGTACGAGCACCTCGTCTACGACGAGTTCGTGTTCTCGACGCCAGCCGAGGTCGAACCTTCGCTCTATGAGCGCACGCTGACCGTGAACGGCTGCTCGAAGGCCTACTGCATGACCGGTTGGCGCATCGGTTTTGCGGGCGGGCCGGAGCCGCTGATCAAGGCGATGGCGATGATCCTGTCGCAGTCGACCTCCAACCCGACCGCGGTCGCGCAATGGGCCGCCGTCGAGGCGCTCGACGGGCCGAAGGATTTCATCCCGAAGCACAACAAGATCTTCAAGGAGCGGCGCGATCTGGTCGTCTCCATGCTGAATCAAGCGAAGGGCATCGAGTGTCCGCGCCCGGAAGGCGCGTTCTACGTCTATCCATCCTGCGCCGGCACCATGGGAAAAACCGCGCCATCAGGAACAAAGCTTGCGACCGACGAGGACTTCGTCACCGAGCTGCTGGAGAGCGAAGGCGTCGCGGTGGTGCAGGGCACGCCGTTCGGCGTCGGCCCGGCGTTCCGCATCTCCTACGCGACCAAGACCGAAGACCTGGAAGAAGCATGCCGGCGCATCCAGCGTTTCTGCGGCAATCTCACGTAACGCTCATTCGTGCCGTGCCACGCCTGCCCTCGACCGTGGGGCGGGCGGAGCGTAATGTCGCCGCAGGGATCGACGGCCACATTTGGCCCCGGAAATGATGCGACACGAGCAGGCCGGTCTTGCACCGGCGCAAAGGTAAGGGAGAACGCCATGGGGCGGGGTGTGAAGGTTTTGAGCGCGGCGCTGCTGGCGCTCGCGGCTGTTTCCGGCTCGGCGCAGGGACAACGACCGGTGTGGGAGCAGTCCGGAACGCTGAATTGCGACGTATCCGCCGGCATCGGCCTCATCGTCGGCTCGCGCCGCGAAGTGAATTGTCTGTTTACGCCGAGTTATCCGGCGCCGCCCGAGCAGTACATCGGTGCCCTGACCAAGGTCGGGCTCGATCTCGGCGTCACAGGCGGCGGCCAGCTCGTCTGGGCGGTGCATATGTCCACGACGCGCCGGCGCGGCGTGCTCGCGGGCTCCTATGCGGGGGCGGCCGCGGAGGCGAGCGCCATCGTCGGCATCGGCGCGAACGTGCTGATCGGCGGTAATGATCGCTCGGTCGCGCTGCAGCCGCTTTCGATCCAGGGTCAGACCGGCATCAACGTCGCCGCCGGCATCGCCGAGATCACGCTGCAATACGTGCGCTGATCCGCGTTTTCCGCGTTATCCGCTGCTTTCGCGCACGCTGCGCCGACTTTTCCGCGCTGCGACGTGACCTGGTGGGACCGGACCCGCTCGTCCTCTTGCCAGTGACGCCCCGGCCTGAAACGATAATGTCACGAAGGTGACAAGACGGCTGCCCCGGCGCAGCGCCGGCGGCGGCCGCAGGGAGGCTGACGATGGCAACCAACGGCGGCACGAGTCCGGCGGGTCCCCGGTGCATTGCGCTGGTGGGCCCGTTCCAGAGCGGCAAGACCACGCTCCTTGAAGCGATCCTCGCGCGCACCGGCGCGATCCCGCGTCAGGGCACGGTCGAGGCGGGCTCGACGGTCGGCGACGGCAGCAAGGAAGCGCGTCACCATCGTATGGGCGTCGAGCTCTCGGTCGCCACGACCTCGTTCCTCGGCGAGACTTATACCTTCATCGATTGCCCCGGATCGGTCGAGTTCATCCATGACATGCGCGCGGCGATTCCCGTGGTTGATGCCGCCGTGGTGGTGTGCGAGGCGGACGAGAAGAAAGTGCCACAGCTCCAATTGGTGCTGCGCGAGCTGGAGCAGCTTGGCATCCCGCGCTTCCTGTTCCTCAACAAGATCGACAAGGCCGACAAGCGCGTCCGGGAGACCTTGAAGCTGCTGCAGCCGGCCTCGCGCGTGCCGCTGGTACTGCGCCAGATTCCGATCTGGTCGAACGACATCGTGATCGGCTTCGTCGACCTCGCGCTCGAACGCGCGCACATTTACAAGGAACATGCTCCTTCGGAAGTCGTGCCGCTCGAGGGCGACAACGCCGACCGCGAGAAGGAAGCGCGCTTCACCATGCTGGAGTCGCTCGCCGACCATGACGACGAGCTGATGGAGCAGCTGCTTGATGACATTCCGCCGCCGCGCGACAAGGTGTTCGATGATCTCGCCAAGGAGCTGCGCGACGGCGTGATCTGTCCGGTCCTGATCGGGTCGGCAACGCGCACCAACGGCGTGCTGCGGCTGATGAAGGCGCTGCGCCACGAGGCGCCGGGCGTTGCCGAGACCGTCAAGCGGGTTAAGTTGAAAGCCGGCAACGACGCGGTCGCCTGCGTGTTCAAGACGCTGCACAGCGCGCATGGCGGCAAGATGTCGCTCGCGCGCGTGCTCGCAGGCCAAGTCGGCGACGGCACAACCTTCGTCACGCCCGACGGCGATGCGGGCCGCGTCTCCGGCGTGTTCAAGCAGATGGGGCAGGGCAGCGAGAAACGCGGCGCGGCCGGCGCGGGCGAAACCGTTGCGCTCGGCAAGCTCGATCACGCCAAGACCGGCGACACGTTGACAGCCGGCCGGCAGGCGCATCCGCCGGTCGCGCAGGTCAAGCCGTATCCCCCGGTGCTCGCGATTTCGATCGCCGCCAAGGAGCGCAAGGATGACGTGAAGCTCGGCCAGGCGCTCAACCGGCTCATCGACGAGGATCCATCTCTCAGTGTCGTGCACAATCCCGAGACGCACGAGATCGTGGCTTGGGGACAGGGCGAGATGCACCTGCGCGTCGCGACCGAGCGGCTCGCGGATCGTTTCGGGATCGCGATCGAGCGGCGCAAGCCGAGCGTCGGCTACAAGGAAACCATCAAGAAGCCGGTGCTCAACGTCCGCGGCCGCCACAAGAAGCAGTCGGGCGGACACGGGCAATTCGGCGACGTCGTGATCGACATCAAGCCGCTGCCGCGCTCGGGCGGCTTCGTGTTCGACGAGGTCATTACCGGCGGTGCGGTGCCACGCAACTACATCCCGTCGGTGGAAGAGGGCGTGATCGACGCGCTCAAGCACGGGCCTCTCGGCTTCCAGGTGGTCGATGTTTCGGTG
>JAXDNZ010000555.1:0-3261 GCA_034669185.1 Hyphomicrobiales bacterium | reverse complement strand
CGGCAGGCATGCCGCCCTCGGGCGTCCGAGGCATCCATCTGGGAGACACTCCGGCGCCCGCCAGGAGCCGGCCCGCGCGCCAAGACAAGCGGGCAGCGAAGCGCTGGCTACGCGGTTGCGGCGCACGCGTGACGCCCCTATGTTCCGCGCGGGGCCTGCCAGGAGAGGATGCCGGTGATTCTGAACGCTCGGCTTGGTCTTGTCGCGGTTGCCCTCGGGGCGATTGCGGCCTCGTCTTCGGCGTCCGCCCAGACGGCTGCGGCTGCGGTGCAGCTTGCCCCCCACATCGCGGTGTATGATCTCAAGCTGACGAAATCCAGTGGCAAGCGCTCGCTCGAGGCGGTGCGCGGCCGCATCGTCTATGACTTTTCCGGCAGCGCCTGCGACGGCTACCAGCTCAACTTCCGCCAAGTGACCGAGCTCGACAGCGGCGAGGGCAAGGTCGCGCTAAGCGATCTGCGTACCAACACCTGGGAAGAAGGCCAGGCGAAGAGCTTCCGTTTCAGGTCCGAAAACTACACGGACGAAAAACAGATGAGTGCGGTCGATGGGCGCGCCGAGCGCGGGCGCAAGACCGTTGCCGTCAAGCTTACCAAGCCCGGCGGCAAGACGCTCGACGTCGGCACCGTGGTGTTTCCGACCGAACACATGCGCCGCCTGATCGCGGCCGCGCGCGCAGGAGAGAACGTCCTCGAGCTCGCGGTCTATGACGGCTCGGAGAACGGCGAGAAGATCTATCAGTCGCTCGGCGTCATCGGACGCAAGATCGAGCCCGAAGAGAAGAAGCCCGAAGACGCCGCCGCCAATCAGAATTCGCTCGCCGGTCTCGCACGCTGGCCGGTGACGATCAGCTATTTCGACAAGGTGCCGCAGAAGACCGACGATCAGCCGGGCGAGCAGACGCCGATCTACGCGATCACATTCGAGATGTACGAGAACGGCATCTCGCGCGCGCTGCGGCTCGACTATGGAGACTTCGTCGTCGACGGCACCATGACCTCGCTCCAGGTCAAGCCCGCGAAGGCGTGCCGCTAGAACACGACCGACCCGCTCCTCCCCGCGAAAGCGGGGACGCAGTTCTTGGACCCTGGATTCCCGCTTACGCGGGAATGAGCGGAGATCGGATCAGTCGTCGTCCTCGTCCGGATCGTCGTCCTGCCTGGTGCCGTCGAACACCAGTCCTTTGACGACCGCCGCACGCCCGAATTTCTCCCGCACCTTGTCGATCGCGTGCTCGGCCTTCGCGGTGCGGGTGGCGCGGACATCGACGAGATCGGCCGCGTCGGCTTTCTCGGCTTCGGTGAGGTGTGACAGCCCGATCCCGAGCAGCCGGTATCGCGTGCCGTCGGTCTCGCGCGTGAGCAGTTCGCGCCCGGCGTCGAAAATGCGCGCCGCCAGCACGGTCGGCTCACCAAGGGAGCGCGCGCGCGTCCTGATCTTGAAGTCCGCGGTCTTGAGCTTCAGCGTCACCGTCCCACCGGCGATCTCCTTGGCCTTGAGGCGCGCGGAGACGCGCTCCGACAGCGACCACAGGATCTTCTCCAGCGGCTTGAACGCCGCGATGTCTTCGTTGAACGTCGTCTCGGCGGAGACGCTCTTGGTCTCGCGCTCCGGATTGACGTTGCGCGCGTCGATGCCGCGCGACAGGCGCCAGAGCCTGCGGCCTTCGACCCCGTAGCGGCGCATCAGGTCGCTCTCGTCCGCGCGCTGCAGGTCGCCGACGGTGGCAAATCCGTCGCGCTGCAGCCTCGCCGCGCTGACCTTGCCGACGCCCCAGATGAACCCGACCGGCTTGGCCGCGAGAAACCGTATCGCTTCGCCGGTACCCAGCACCGCGAAGCCGCGCGGCTTGTCCAGGTCGGACGCGATCTTGGCCAAGAACTTGTTGGCCGAGAGCCCGATCGACACCGTGATGCCGACTTCGCCTTCGACCCGCCTGGCAAACCGCGCGAGCGCACGCGCGGGGCTCATGCCATGCAGGCGCTCGGTGCCGGTCAGGTCCATGAACGCTTCATCGATCGACAGCGGCTCGACCTGCGGGGTTAATTCGAGCATCAGGCTGCGGACTTCCCGGCCGACCCGCACATATTTCGCCATGTCGGGCGGGATCACGGTCGCGTGCGGGCAGAGCTGACGCGCCTTGAACATCGGCATGGCCGAGTGGATGCCGTAGGTCCGCGCGATGTAGCAGGCGGTCGCCACGACGCCACGCTTGCCGCCGCCGATGATCAGCGGCTTGTCGTTGAGCGAAGGATCGTCGCGTTTCTCGATCGTCGCGTAGAACGCGTCGCAGTCGACATGCGCAATGCCAAGCGAGTCGAGCTCGGCGTGGCGCGCAATGCGCGGCGAGCCGCAGGCCGGACAGCGGGTCCGCTCGGCAACGTCGGCGAGGCAATCGCGGCAGAAGACGGGCATCGCGTCCCGCGCCTCCTATTGTTGACTGTGTCCGCCAAGCAAAGCCTGCGCGCGCTCGACCGTGCGCGGGTCGATGCCGACGTGCCGCGCGAAGGCCAGCAGCAATGGCTCGTCCGCCGCGAGGAAGTCGAGCACGCCCGCGAGGAACCCCGGATCGGCCGCGGCCTTGCGGATCATCTCGGGCCCCATGCCGCTGGCCGCCAGGAATCGGCCCAGTTGATCGGGCTCCTGCGCGAGGAACGCAAGCGCCTCAACCGCCAAAGTTTCGGCGCCATCGCGCGACATAAGGACGGCTTTCGGCATTGCCGTTTGCCTTTCCGTAATACATCCCATCTAGGGTTTTACTAAGATTCTGCCCATTCGCACGCCGGGGGGCGAGCGGTCGCTCCGGTTTGCCAACAGGGAGACCGCGGGGCGGGGGACTGCCGGAGGGGCCGGATGGCCAAGACCGTCCTGATCGTGGAGGACAACGAGCTCAACATGAAGCTCTTCCACGACCTGTTGGAGGCACACGGCTACCAGACTGTCGGCACCCGCAACGGCATCGAGGCCCTCGATCTCGCGCGCAGGCATCGCCCGGACCTGATCATCATGGACATCCAGCTGCCCGAAGTGTCCGGCCTCGAAGTCACCAAATGGCTGAAGGACGATCCGGAGCTGAAATCGATTCCCGTCGTGGCGGTGACCGCATTTGCCATGAAGGGCGACGAGGAGCGCATTCGCGAAGGCGGATGCGAGGCCTATCTGTCGAAGCCGATCTCGGTCGGCAAGTTCATCGAGACCGTGCGCCATTTCCTCGGAACGGCGTGAGGAGCACATGACCGCACGTATTCTGGTCGTCGACGA
>JAXDNZ010000554.1:0-3516 GCA_034669185.1 Hyphomicrobiales bacterium | reverse complement strand
GGCCGAGCCCGAAGGCGAGGGCGACGAGCCCGGATCCGACAAGTGTTGCGCGCATGATGTTTCGCTCCCTGTGGGTGATTCTTGGCTCATTATCGCACGGCGCGCGGACTGGCGCGACACCGCCGGGCATTCATCGCGGATGTGAATTGGCCAGGGGATATCGGGAAGTGCTAATCCGGCGCTCCTAGGGAGAGCCATCATGATGAAATTCTTCTTCGCGCCCGCCACCTGCGCGCTCGCCTCGCGCATCGTGCTGGAGGAAGTGGGCGCGCCCTACGAGCCGGTGCGGATCGATTTCAAGACCGGCGGGCAGCGCACGCCTGAATATCTCAAGGTCAACCCGAAGGGCCGCGTGCCGGCGCTGGTGACAGAGCGTGGCGTGCTGACCGAGACGCCTGCGATCCTGCTTTACCTGGCGCAGAGCTACCCGGATGCGAAACTCGCGCCGCTCGACGAGCCTTTCACGCTGGCGCAGGTGCAGGCCTTCAACAGCTACCTGTGTTCGACCGTGCATGTGGCGCACGCGCACCGCATGCGCGGCAACCGCTGGGCCGACGACGAAGCCGCCATCGCGGCGATGAAGAAGAAGGTGCCGCAATCGGTCGGAGACTGTTTCGCGCTGATCGAGCGTGACATGCTTGCCGGTCCCTGGGTGATGGGCGATCGCTACACCATCAGCGATCCTTATCTCTTCACCATCGCGCAGTGGCTCGAGGGCGACGGCGTCGACCGCACGCGCTTCCCCAAGCTGGTCGAGCACACGCGCCGCATCAAGGAGCGGCCGGCGGTGCAGCGCGCGCTCGCGGGCGAGACATAACGGGATTGCGGCGTCCGCCTGTGTCGAGAGATATGGCGCAAGTCAGAACGCGCCGGGAAACACGCCGCCGTCGATCAGCAGGTTCTGCCCCGTGATGTAGCCGGCATGCGCCGAGCACAGGAACGCGCAGGCCGCGCCGAACTCGTCCGCCTCGCCGAAGCGTTTGGCCGGCACGCCGGCGCGCCGCGCGTCGCTCGCGGCTTCCACGGTGATGCCCTGTTTCTTGGCGTTCGCCTCCATGTTCGACATCAGCCGGTCGGTCGCGAACGTGCCGGGCAGCAGGAAGTTGATGGTCACGTTGTTCGCCGCGACCTGGCGCGCGACGCCGGCGAGGAACGCGGTCAGGCCCGCGCGCGCGCCGGAGGAGAGGTCGAGCCCCGCGATCGGCATCCGCACCGAGCCCGACGTGATGTTGACGATGCGGCCGAACTTCTTCTTCTGCATCGGATCGATCACCTTCTGGATCAGCTCGACCGCCACCACCATGTTGGCGATCACGCCGTCGAGCATCTTTTGGCGGTCGAGCTCGCGGAAGTCGCGGAACGGCGGGCCGGCATTGTTGTTCACCAAAATGTCCGGCTCCGGGATGGCGGCGAACAGCGCGGCCTGTCCGGCGGCCGTGCCGACGTCGGCCACCACCGGGATCACCTTGGCGCCGGTCTGTTTCGCGATTTCGGCCGCGGTACCTTCGGTGCGGCCCTTGTCGCGGCCGTTCACCACCACCTCGCATCCGGCCTCGGCCAGGCGAAACGCGCAAGCGCGGCCGAGCCCGCGGCTCGAGGCGCAGACGATGGCCTTGCGGCCGGCAATGCCGAGATCCATGGGTGGTCCTCCGAAGCGTTTTTTGCCGGACGTGTGTATCGCGTCGGTGCACGAAGGGAAATGGCGTGCGGCCGACCTTGCCGCCGGACCCTCCGCGGGGCTACGGTCCCGCCATGTCAGCAACCCTTCAATCCTCAACCGCACTGCCGACCGCCGCAGACGTCGATGCGGCCGCGCGGCGGCTTGCCGGCGTCGCGCTGCGCACGCCGCTGATCTCCTCGCCGGTGCTCGATGCCGCGACCGGCGCGCGCGTTTTCCTCAAGGCCGAGACGCTGCAGCGCACCGGCTCGTTCAAGTTCCGCGGCGCCTACAACAAGCTCTCGTCGATCCCTCCTGAGCGCAAGGCCGGCGGCGTGGTGGCCTTCTCGTCGGGCAATCACGCGCAAGGCGTTGCGCACGCCGCAAAGCTGCTCGGCATGCCCTCGGTGATCGTGATGCCGTCGGATGCGCCGCGTCCCAAGCGCGAGCGGACCGCGGCCTTCGGCGGCGAGGTCGTCCTTTACAACCGCGACACCGAAGACCGCGAAGGCATCGCGCGCGCGATCGCCGAGAAGCGCGGCGCAACGCTGGTGCCGCCGTTCGACGATCCCTTCATCATCGCCGGGCAGGGCACGGCGGGGCGCGAGATCGTCGAGGACCTCGCGCTGCAGGGCCTGAAGCCCGATGTCGTCGTCATCGGTGCCTCAGGCGGCGGGCTCGCGGCCGGGATTTCGCTCGCCATCAAGGCACGTGTGCCGGACGCGACGATCTATACGGCGGAGCCCGAGGGTTTCGACGATACGGCGCGCTCGTTCCGCAGCGGCAAGCGCGAGTCGAACGCGCGCATGAGCGGCACGATCTGCGATGCGCTGATGACCAGCATCCCCGGCAAGATCACGTTCCAGATCAACCGCGAGCTGATCGGGCAGGGGATCACGGCGAGCGATGAGGAGGTCGGCCGGGCAGTCGCCTTCGCGTTCCGCGAGCTCAAGCTCGTGGTCGAGCCCGGCGGCGCCATCGGCCTCGCGGCGCTGCTCGCGGGCCGCCTCGACGTGAAGGGCAAGGTCGTGGTCGGCGTCCTCTCCGGCGGCAATATCGATCCGGAGCTGTTTCACCGCCTGGTGGCTTAGCGAGCCGCACTCTCCCGCTCATTCCCGCGAACGGCTTGGTTACACGACCAGCCCCACCTCGCGTGCCTTGATCTGCAGGCCGAGATATTTCGAATAGATGCGGCACTGCGCGAGGCTGCCGGCGATGAACCACAGCCCCGGCTGCGGGGTCGCGACGAACATGTTGCGCAGCTCCTGTTGCGCATCGAACCCCCAGATCGGGCCGACGCGCTCGGCGATTTCCTCGCCGAACAGCTTGCGCACCAGATGCTCCTGACCCTTGTAGCCGGTCGCCAGCACGATCAGGTCCGCACCAAGCGTTTCACCGCTGCGCAGTTGCGCGCCCTGGGGCACGAATGCGGCGATGTCGGAGAATTGCGCAAGGCCGACCTCGCCCGCAACGATCATGTCGGAGCAGCCGACATTGAAATAATATCCGCCGCCGCGCGTCAGATACTTGAACTGCCAGCCCGATCCGTCGTCGCCGAAGTCGAGCCGGAATCCCTTGCGCGTCAGGCCGTCGAGCAGCTCCTTGTCGAGCTTGCGGCCCTGCGCGGTCAGCGCGATGTGGCTCTTGCGCACCAGCGAAAACGGCATCGACGCGGCGATGAGATCGCAGTCCTCCGTCGGCGGCCCCTCGTCGTAGAGCGCATAGGCGAGCTGCGCGCTCGGCTCGATGTTGACGATCAGCGTCGGTGAGCGCTGCACCAGCGTGACCTGCGCGCCGCTCGAGCAGAGGTCTTGCGCGATGTCGTGGCCGCTGTTGCCGGTGCCGATGACGATCGCGCG
>JAXDNZ010000553.1:0-6900 GCA_034669185.1 Hyphomicrobiales bacterium | reverse complement strand
CGTCGCCCAGCTGCTCGAAAGTCCGGTCGTCATTTTTCCACCGCTCGCGAGCGTTCTATCGGCGTTCGGCACGCTGGTGACGCCGCCGCGCCTCGATCTCGGACGCGGGGCGCTCGCGCGGTTGTCCTCGCTCGACTGGGCACATGTGAAATCGGTACTCACCGAACTCGAAACCGATGCGCGCGCTGGCCTTGCGAGCGCGGGGTGCAAGCCGGCTGATATCACGCTGCGCTTTGGCGCCGACATGCGCTACTTCGGGCAGCAGAACGAAGTCACCACCTGGTGCGACACCGATCCGCGCAGCAAACAGGAGGCGGCGTGGCTGCGGCAGCTGTTCGAAACCGAATACGACAAACTGTACCACCTGAAGCTTCCGGAGGTGGACGTCGAGGTCGTGAGCTGGCGGCTGATCGCCACCGGCCCGTCGGCCTCGCGCGATAGTGCCGCTGTACTCGCCGCCGCGCCTGTGGAAGCGAAGGCCGCGCGCAAAGCGCACTTCAATGGCGCAGATGTCGACACGCTGGTCTATCAACGCCGCGAGCTCGCGCAGGACCAGGTCATCAAGGGACCCGCGATCATCGAGGAACGCGAGACCACCATTATCATCCTGCCGGGCTGGACCGCGAAGGTACACGCGACCGGCAGCATCATGGCTTCTAAGGGGTAGCTAACATGGACGGCATCGAGCTCGAGATCGTCTGGAGCAATGTCATCAGCATCGTGTCCGAGCAGGCGAAGGCGCTGCAACGCATTGCCTTCTCGCCGATCGTGCGCGAAGCGGGCGATCTTGCCAACGCGCTGTTCGACCGGCGGGGCCGCATGGTGGCGCAGGCCGTGACTGGCACGCCGGGTCATATCAATTCCCTCGCCGCCGCCGGCAAGCACTTTATAGAGGCGTTTCCCTCGCAGACAATTGAAGAAGGAGACGTTCTTATCACCAACGACCCCTGGCTCTCGGCCGGACACTTCTTCGACATCACCGTGATGGTGCCATCCTTCTATAAGGGCAAGCTCGTTGGTTTCTTCGGTTCGACGATCCATCACACCGATATCGGCGGCTATGGTGTTGGCGCGGGTGCGCGCGACGTGCACGAGGAAGGCTTGTGGATCCCTATGCTCAAGCTCTACGAGCGCGGCGAGCCAAACAAGGTTCTACACGACATCATCCGCCGCAACGTCCGCACACCGAACGAAGTATTCGGCGATCTCGCCGCGCAGGTGTCGAGCGGCAAGCTCGCGGCCAAGCGGCTTTCAGCGCTGCTCGACCGGCAGTCCTACGACGACATCGAGATGCTCTCGGACGAGATCATTGAGCGGTCCGAAGTAGCGACGCGCGAGTCGATCCGCAAGCTCAAGCCCGGTACCTATCACGGCGAGAGCCGGTTCGACGTGCCGGGCGGAGATATCATCACGCTGAAAACGGCCGTGACGGTCGACGCGGACGAAGGCGAAATCACCATCGACTTCACTGGCTCGTCGGGCCAGAGCCCTTACGGCATCAACGTGGTGATGAACTACACACACGCGTATTCAACCTTCGCGATCCGCTCCTGCCTTAATCCGGAATTGCCGAACAATTTCGGCAGTCTCGCGCCGATCAAGGTCCTCGCTCCGGAAGGCTGCATTGTGAACTGCAAGTATCCGGCGCCGGTGAACGCGCGCCACGTCGTCGGCATGTATGTGTCGATGCCGGTGCTCAAAGCGCTTTATCACTGCATCCCGGACCGCGTGTTGGCCGAAGGCTCCGGTGCAGTGTGGACGATCCAGATCCAGGGCAAGGACGCGAATGGCGATCCGTTCACGTCCTCGATGTTCAACTATTCGGGGGGCATGGGTGCGCGGCGGACCAAGCCCGGCCCGTCAGCGACCTGCTATCCGACCGGCGTCGCAGCCGTCCCGGTGGAAGTGCTGGAAGCCGCAATGCCGATCGTGTTCGAGAAGAAAGAATTGCGCGAAGGCTCCGGCGGCGCCGGCAAGTCGCGCGGCGGTGACGGCCAGACCATCGCGTGGCATATGCGCACGAAGTCGACATGGCTGCTCAATGCGGTGCCGAGCCGCACGTCACTGGCGCCCGAGGGTCTCGGCGGTGGCGCGTCGGGATTGGCGGGCAAGTTCCTCGTCAACGGCAAGCCGGTGAGCGAAGCGCGCAAGCTTGTGATGCAGGCTGGCGATCAGGTCACGCTTGAGACGCCGGGCGGGGGAGGGTACGGGGCGCCTGTCTAGGTCCGCGTCATGGCCGGCCTTGACCCTGCCATCCCCGAGTTTGTTTTCGCGAGGGAAAAGGCCGATGCCCCAGCACAAGGCGGGCATTGCGAGCCTCAGAACTCGATCTTCGCCGCCTTGATCACCGGCTCCCATTTCGCGAGCTCGGCGTCAATGAAGGCCTTCAACTCCTCGGGTGTGCCGCCAGAAGCCTGGATGCCGAGCTTGCCGTAGAGGTCAGCAGCGGCCTGCGTCTTGAGGTAATCGTTCGAAACCTTGTTGAGCTTCGCAACGATATCAGGCGGCGTGCCCGCCGGCGCGAGCAGCGCGTACCACACGGCAGCCTCGAATCCCGGGAAACCGGACTCCGCGACTGTCGGCACATCGGGAAGCGACGGCCAGCGTTGCGCGCCCGCGATCGCGAGGCCGCGCAGCTTCTTCTGCTGGATGAGCTGCACATAGGGCGCCATCGAGTCCATGCCGATGTCGATGTGCTCACCGAGAATGTCGTTGATGATCGCTGGACTGCCCCGATAGTGCGTCTGCACGAACTGCATCCCCGCGCGCTGCTGGAGCAACTCGCCGGTGATGTGTCCAAACGTGCCGTTGCCTGGATATCCGGCCGTCACCTTGCCGGGGTTCGCCTTCGCATAGTCGACAAAGTCTTTCAGGTCCTTCGCGGGCAAGCTGTTCTTTGCCGTGATGATCACCGGCGACTTTCCCATCAGCACGATCGGCGTGAGGTCACGCTGCGGATCGTAGGGCATGTTCTTATAAGTGAGTTTGTTGTTCGCCGCAGGCCCGGTGGTGGCGAGCAGCAGGGTGTAGCCATCGGGTGCCGCCTTCGCGACCACATTGCCGCCGATGTTGCCGCCCGCCCCCGCGCGATTGTCCACCACGAACGGCTGCCCCAACGTGCTCGAGAGATGCTCGACAAGGCCGCGCGCCACGATGTCGCCGGTGACGCCGGCGGCGAATGGCACAACCACCGTCACGGAGCGGGACGGCCAAGTCTGCGCTTGCGCGAGAGGGCCGAGTGCGCACAAGGCGCCAATGGCGAGAAGCAACCTGCGCGCATGCATGGGCGTCTCCTTCATTTTGTTGACAGTGCGTAACACCACACTTCAATGACTTTCAACAGTACGCAAGTTGAACCCGCGTGGAGGATGCATGACCGACGCATTGGTGACGAAGGTAGGTAGAACCACCCTGCGCAATCCGATCATCGCGGGGCCGGGCGACCATTTCATCGACGATGTGGGCGTGCTGGCCGCAATCAAGACCGGCGTCGGCGCGATCGTGCTCAAGTCTGTCAACGAGACACAGAATGCAAAGGACCAGCTCCAGTCCGCCGAGTATCTGGCCCTCGACGAGCACTGGCGTCCGGTGCCCTGGGGACCGGGCGCCCCGCGCGCCACGACCATCGCGAACCGCACCGGGCTTGGGCCGCAGTCGTTCGCGCAATGGCTCGAACAGTCGATCCGGCTCGACCGCACGGCACGCAAGAACGAAATCGTGGTGGTCGCGAGCATCATATTCGCCGACATGGAC
Organism: Hyphomicrobiales bacterium; assembly: GCA_034669185.1. Lineage (GTDB taxonomy): Bacteria > Pseudomonadota > Alphaproteobacteria > Rhizobiales > Xanthobacteraceae > PALSA-894. The sequence goes on along the minus strand of JAXDNZ010000553.1, from coordinate 3,147 downwards.
CACGCGCTGAGCATGGCACGTCAGATTGAGCAGGCCGGGATCGGCGTGCTGGAGCTGAACATTGGCACGCCTTATGCACGTGAGGCGAAGAAAAACACGGTGACAACCGAGCTTGATCCGGCGCGCGTGGAGGCGATCGTGTCCGCGGTCCGCAAGGCGGTTTCCATCCCGGTCTGGGTGAAAACGACAGGACAAAGCGAACGCGTGCCCGATCTTGCCGATGCGGCATTCCGCGCGGGTGCTGACTCGGTGGTCATGGCGGGGCGGCTGCTCGGCCTCATTCCCGATGTCGACACGTTCAAGCCGATGCTCGACACGGCATTGGGTATTGGCGGCTACTGGAATTTGCCGATGACCTGCTACTGGCTCGCGGTGTCGCGCGCGAAACTCGGGCGCCACAGGCCGCTGATCGGCATCAACGGCGCCCAGAGCGGCCTCGATGTCGCGCGCATGATGCTGGCAGGCGCGAGTGCGGTGGAAATTGCGTCGGCGGTTCAGCTGCGCGGTTACTCAGTGCTGTCAGACGCCGTCGCGGAGTTCACAGGCTACGTCGCGGACAAGAAAATAAGCGCCATGGACTTGGTCGGACGCGCCGCTGACGCGCGAAAGACTTTCGCCGACATGCCGCCGATGCCAAACAACTGGCGCAACTACGTTCCGAGGGCCTGACGAAGTTTCGAGCCACCGGCCATGACGCCCCTTGCAGCAAACAAGACGTGGACACCCGGCACAAGGCGGGGCATGAGGGGATAAGGAGTATTTGCACCATCAAACCGGCGGATGCGGGATCGCCGCCAGCAAATCGCGCGTGTATTGCGCTTCAGGCGCAAACAGCACGCGCTCCGTCGGCCCCTGCTCGACGATCTTGCCGTGTCGCATCACGATCACCCGGTCGCACAACAGTCGCACCACGTTGAGGTCGTGTGAAACGAAAAGATAGCTCATGCCGAGCCGGTCTTTCAGGTCTTGCAGCAAGTTCAATACCACCGCCTGCACCGAGACATCGAGCGCCGCAGTCGGCTCGTCAAGGATGATCAGGTCCGGATGCAACGCGATCGCGCGCGCGATGCCGACGCGCGCCTTCTGCCCGCCGGAAAGCTGATGCGGGAAGCGATCGAGCAGCTCAATCGGCAGGCCGACTTGTTCGGCAAGCTCCTTGCATCGAGCGCGCAGCGCATCACGGCCGCGCACGTCGCCAAGGCGCAGGATTGGATCGGCAATGGCGCGGACGGCGGTGAAGCGCGGATTGAGGCTGTCCGTCGGGTCCTGGAACACCATCTGAACGCGCTTGCGCAGCGGCAGCCGTGCGAACTCCTTCGCCGGGATCGCGCCGATATCGTCGCCGTCGAAGGTGATCAACCCGTCAGTCGCGTCGATCAGTCGCATCACTATCGTGGAGGTGGTCGACTTGCCGCAGCCGGACTCGCCAACGAGTCCGACGCTCTCTCCGTGATTGATATGGAAGCTGATGCCGTCGACGGCGCGGAACACATCCGGCTCTGGCGAGGGGCCGCGGCGGAACAGCTTCGATAGCGTCTTGGTCGCGCCCCGGCGTGGGTATTCCTTGACGAGCTTTTCGACGACGAGGAGGGGCTCGCTCTTCGCGGCCGCGCTCTTTCTCGGCGCGACGCGGGCTGCTGATGCTGGCGGCGCATCGTCTGGCAACAAGTCGCGCAAAGTGACACCCGGCCGCGGCGTCGCGCGCATCAGTTTGTGCGTGTAGGGATGCGCCGGCGCACGGAAGACCTTGGCCGAATCCGCCGTCTCGACCACGCGGCCCTTTTCCATAACGGCCACGCGATCGCAGTAGGCCGCCGCAAGACCCAGGTCATGCGTGATCAAGATCGTAGACATGCCCCGTTCGTGCGTCAGCTCTGTGACGAGGTCCATCACCGCCTTCTGCGTGGTCACATCTAGGCCGGTGGTCGGCTCGTCGGCAATCAACAGCTGCGGCCGGCAGGCCAGCGCCAGCGCGATCACGACGCGCTGGCACATGCCGCCAGACAGTTCGAATGGATAGGCATGGTAGCGCTCGCGCGGGCGCGCGATGCGCACCGCATCGAGCATCTCGATGGCTTTGTCGGTGAGCGCCGTCGAATGGGCCTGTGCATGCTGGCGCAGCACGTCTTCGATCTGCACCCCGACCTTGCGGATCGGATTGAGCGCGGCGCGCGGGTTCTGAAAGATCATTGACATCTCGCGCCCGCGCAGGTCGCGCATTTGTTCGTCGCTGGCACCGCGCACGTCGATGCCCGAGAACATCACCGAGCCTTCCGCGATACGCCCGGCGCGGTCAAGAATGCGCATCACGGCGAACGAGGTTACCGATTTGCCCGAGCCGGATTCTCCAACGACCGCCAGCGTCTCGCCTCTCGCGACCGCGATGTCGACGTGCTGCACGGCCCTCACGATACCGCGGCGCGTCGAGAACTCGACCGTGAGGTTCCTGACGTCGAGCAGCGGCACGCGCGGCGCGTTGCTCAGCGGCGGATTACTCGCATCCATCATGTACGCCGTTGCGGGTCGACGATGTCGCGCAGGCCGTCGCCGAGCAGGTTGAAGCAGAACACCGCGATCATCAGGGCAAGGCCGGGAAAAAAGGCGATCCACCATTCGCCCGACACCATGAAGGCCGCGCCATCCGCCACCATAATGCCCCACTCGGCATCCGGCGGGCGCACGCCAAGACCGATGAACGAAAGGCCGGCGGCGTTGAGGATCGCGTAGCCCATGGTGAGCGACATCTGCACGATCATGATCGGCATGATGTTCGGCAGGATGTGTGCAAGCAGGATGCGCGCCTCGCTGTTTCCCGAAAGCCGCGCCGCCTGCACGAAGCCTGCCTCGCGCCGCACGTTCGCCTCGGTGCGGGCGATGCGCGCATAAAGCGGAAAGTTCACGATTGCAGTCGCGATCACGATGTTCTGCACCGTGTTGCCGAGCGCCGCCACGATGCCCATCGCGAGCACGAAAAGCGGGAACGCCATGATGGTGTCGGCGATCCGCGACACGACGCGGTCGGTCCAGCCGCCGAAGAAGCCCGCTGCGACTCCGGCAAGCCCGCCCATTAGGAACACCAGCGCAACCGAGGACACCGCGATGACGAAATCGAGTCGCGTCGCCGCAACCACGCGGCTGAACACGTCG
>JAXDNZ010000552.1:0-6913 GCA_034669185.1 Hyphomicrobiales bacterium | reverse complement strand
GAAGCGCGTCGCGCCGATGGCGGTCGCAAAGCCGCCGGCGAACGAACAGGTCGCGGCCTAGACCCGCCCGCTTTCCGCTGCGAGCGGAAAGCCCCGCGCGGCCTTCTCACTGCACCAATCGCGTCCGAGTTCCAGGGCGTCACAAGCTCTGTTAGAGTTACGGAGGTAATACGTCCGTTCCAAGAACGGCGCAGGGAGGGGCAACGCATGACCGATACGTCCAACGCCAGCGCTTCTCAGCCGCGTGCTGGCGAGACAATCGCGGAGGATCGCGTCCGCCGCACGGTCGAGGACGCGCTGGAGCTTGCGGGCTACGCGGTCAGCACCGGGTTCAAAGGACCGGACGGTCAGCCGCTGGCGTTTGACGATATCGCGACGATCCAGATGGCGGGCGCTCAAATCGGATTGATCGACATTCCGGTGACGGGGGCTCCGGCGCTCTCGATCGATCAATGGAACAGGTTCGAGCAAGCCTATTATCGTCTCGCGATGGTTCTGAGCCCGGTCACGGCGGAGACATTGCGGGATACGCGCGATACCGCGCGGCCGCGCGGAAAGTACGCGAGCTTCTGGTGGCGGCTGCGGGATTTCTTCCTCGGTTACTCGCCGGCGCAGCGCTTTACCCGGGAGCTCTGGGCCTTGGCGATCGTTTTTGCGGTCTTCATCGTCGCGGCCGAATGGGGCATCAACGTTCTCGGGTTGAAGAAGGAGACCGCCGCTGGGGGCTGGCGCACGCTGCTCCAGTCGCTGGTGCCGTGGGCCTATGGCGGGCTCGGCGCGTGCGCCTACATGCTGCGCTCCGCGCATTATTTCATCTACCAGCGTTCCTTCGACACCCGGCGGACACCCGAGTATTTCAACCGCATCCTGCTTGGCGCGATTTCCGGCGGTGCGATCATCCTGTTCGCTGAGTATCTCTTGAGCGCGGAGGACAGTTCGGCCGGGCATCTCGGTTCGGCGGCGCTCGGGTTCGTCGCGGGCTACAGCGGCGATCTGCTGTTCAATACGATCGAACGCATCGTCGGCGCGATATTTCCAAAGGTTCAGGTCGAACAGACGGCGACCGACGACGCCAAGAAGAAAGCTGCCGCCAGCAAGCCAGTGCCTCCCGGACCTCCGGGCGGTCCGCCTGACCAGAAGGCCGGTGCTGCTCCCGTCAAAACGCCGACCGGCGTTACGCCAGCAGCCCCGGCGGGTGGCAAGCCCGATGCTCCGGCAAGCACCGCGCCAGGGCGCTGACGGCGCGGTGGGGCCGATGAACAGAATCAACGGTTCGCCGAGCGCAATCGCACGCGCAATTGTGCTCGGGATTGCACTCATCGCGCTGCCCGCCGGTGCGTTGGCCGCGGACCCGGCGCCGGTTCCGTTGCTCGCGAAGGAAAAACCGGTCGATTGGTGGTTCGTCTTCAAATTCAACGCATCGAAGTTCGCCGGCTGTGGCAAGGACGTTCCCGGCGATCGGGATTGCAGGTTCGGGGGCGCGCCACGAACCAGGGATAATTTTGGCCAGCAGTTCGCGTTCGCCAGCAGCGCCAACGGCGAACTCGTTTCGGGAAAGGATTGCGTCGGCACGACCACGGAAGACCCCGTCGGCGCGACCTTCGATCAGGTTTACAATGGCTCGTTCAACTATTTGCTCTGGAACGATCAGTTCTACGGCGACCCCAAGGGCGTCGTTTGCAGCAGCGGCCAATGCGCCGGACGCTGGGGTCATTCAAAAGGGATGCTCGCCTGGAACGATGCCGGTGAAGGCTTCGTCATGCAGGTATCGACACCCGGCTGGCCGCGCGCCGGCAGCAATTTGTTCGCCAAGCGCAGCCCGAACATGGGTAACACGCTCGGCTGCAGCAGCTCGAACAACAATCTGCTGGCAAGTCAGCATTTCTTCGCGCTCAGGCTCGACAAGAACGATTTGATCGCGGTGCTCAAGGCGCTCGAGAACGCCAGCGTCGTCACCGACCGCAAGAACCTGCAGATCATCAAGGCCGGGGGACCGCAGGAGGTGAAGGATCAGATCGCCAGGCTCGGCGAGATATCCGACAGCGTGACCGCCACCAAGGTCGAGCTTTCGAGCAAAGTGATTCTGATTTCGAAGCCTTCGCACCTGGAAGTGCCGCCCTGGCAAATGGTTTCCGCCCTTCTTGGCAATGTCGGCGAGCGCGCCGCGACCTGGTGGCTCAAGCCATGGATCAATTCGACCGCCAGAAACACCGAAATCGAGTGCTGGGACAAGCAGCAGCTTGGCGCGAAGCCGGGACCGGTAACCATCGTCGGGACCGGCGAATGGATGAAACAGGAGTTCAGCCTCACGGCAACCGCCAATCATGCCAAGATCGGGGTCACGACGTCGGGCGACAAGCACTACGCGATCTTCGGGGACCTCAATCAGCAGGGCACGATCGCGCCGCCGGGAAAATGTAACGCCAGCCAGAATGGGCGTGGGGGACTGTTTTTCGTCGTCGAGAACAAGGAGCTGTTCGACAGCGTCAGCGCGCTGATCGGCGGCAAGGACGCGCCACCGAAAAAATAGCCCGTCGGCATGCGGCGTGGCTCGCGGACCGGCCGTCCGCGCGGTTTCCGCACGACGCGCAATTGCCCTTGCAGGATGTTCCATCGACGCGACCGCGCCGCGTTGCTGCGGAACATCGATCCCGACCGGCGGTTATCGCCATTGAACCCCGATGGAGACCGATCATGGCCGCGAACAGCGATCAAGATGATGGCGGCCGCCGCCACGAATTCGCGTCCGAACTACGGCGAGAACCCCAAGGTGGCGATGTGACCAAGCCGCGCGAGCCCGGCAACGACAAGACGCCGCGGGAGAAACCGCCCGGTCCGCGTACGCCCTATCCGGTCGAGCATCCGGGGATCGGCGGGCAGCCGGGCGCCGAGCCGGATTACATTCCGGGCCAATCGCCGGAGACGTTGCCCAAAATGTGACGTTGGAGAATGCCGATTTTACGTCGGAGCCTTCCCGCTCATTCCCGCGAAAGCGGGAATCCAGTTCTTTGGCCAAAGGCCTGGGTCCCCGCTTTCGCTGGGGACGAGTGTGTGAGAGTTGATTCAATCCAAAACCATCCCGCTTTTTAGAGCTTGAGTTTCTTCTTGCGTTGTCCGAGCGTGCGTAGGCGCAGCGCGTTGAGGCGGATGAATCCGGCGGCGTCGCGCTGGTCGTAGGCGACCGCGCCTTCCTCGAAGGTCACCAGATCCTGATCGTAGAGCGAATACGGGCTCTCGCGCCCGACGACGCCGACGCTGCCCTTGTAGAGCTTGAGCTTCACGCGCCCCGAGACGAACTCCTGGCTGCGGTCGATCGCGGCCTGCAGCATCTCGCGCTCGGGAGCGAACCAGAACCCGTTGTAGATCAGCTCGGCGTACTTCGGCATCAGCTCGTCCTTGAGGTGCGCGGCGCCGCGGTCGAGCGTGATGCTCTCGATGCCGCGATGGGCGGCCAGCAGGATCGTGCCGCCGGGCGTCTCGTACATGCCGCGCGATTTCATGCCGACGAAGCGGTTCTCGACCAGATCGAGCCGGCCGATGCCGTTGGTGCGCCCGAGCTCGTTGAGCTTGGCGAGCAATGTCGCGGGCGAAAGCCTCTTGCCGTCGATCGCCACGGCGTCGCCGCGCTCGAAATCGACCGAGATGTAAGTCGGCGTCTCGGGAGCCGTTTCCGGGTCATCGGTGCGCGAATAGACGTAGTCGGGGACCTCCCGCGCTGGGTCTTCCAGCACCTTGCCCTCGGATGAGGCGTGCAGCAGGTTCGCGTCGACCGAGAACGGTGCGTCGCCGCGCTTGTCCTTGGCGATCGGGATCTGGTGCGCTTCCGCAAACTCGATCAGCCGGCTGCGCGAGGTCAGGTCCCATTCGCGCCACGGCGCGATCACGGTGACGTCGGGCTTGAGCGCGTAATAGGTCAGCTCGAAGCGCACCTGGTCGTTGCCTTTGCCGGTGGCTCCATGCGCCACCGCGTTCGCCCCGACCTTCTCGGCGATCTCGATCTGCTTCTTGGCGATCAGCGGACGCGCGATCGAGGTGCCGAGCAGGTACTGGCCCTCGTAGACGGTGTTGGCGCGAAACATCGGAAAGACGTAGTCGCGCACGAATTCCTCGCGCAGATCCTCGATGAAGATGTTTTCCGGCTTGATGCCGAGCAGGATCGCCTTGTCGCGCGCCGGCGCGAGCTCTTCGCCCTGGCCGAGATCGGCGGTGAACGTGACCACCTCGCAGCGGTAAGTCGTCTGCAGCCATTTGAGGATGATCGACGTGTCGAGCCCGCCCGAATAGGCGAGCACCACTTTCTTCACGTTGCCTTTGGGCATTGCGTCCGCCACAGAAAAAGGGGCCGCCGTGCGGCCCGAAAAATCGCGCGCACTATAGGGGCCTGGCCTTGCCGCGCAAGCGCGCCACCAGCCGCTCGAGCGCCTGATAGCCCGGCAGCGCGACGCGCTCGATCCCGCTCTCCAGCTGCGCGTCGGTGACGCGCGTGCGCGGCCAGCGATACAGAAGGCCGTGCACGGTCCACACCACCAGGAACGTGAATATTCCGGCGAACACCACGTCCGAGAAGAAATGCGCGCCGGCGGCGATGCGTCCCGCGCCGATGACCGCGCCGAACGCGAGCGATGCCGCGTAGGCGAGCGCGCGCCAGCCCGGCGGCATCAGCGCCGCCGGTGCCAGCGTCCAGAATGCGCCCGACGGCTCGCCCGCGACGAAGGAGCAGTTCTTCGGACAATCGCCGCGCGGGTCCCACCATGGCACGAAGTGCTCGTCGCCGCCGAACTCGGTCACGTCGATCGGCCGCGGTCGCGCCCAGGTGTCCTTGAGGATGAGGTTGGTCACGAGCCCGGGCCCGAGCGCCAGCGTGACGATCATGAATACGACGGCGCGCGCGGGGATCAGCAAGCGGCGGCGCGGCTGGATCAGCTTCCAGGCGAGCGCGATGAACGCGGGCGCCACGATCGCCGTGACGGTGTAGGTGCCGAACAGGCGCAAATTGAGGAACGCGCGGTCGGCGCGCGCCCAGAATCCGATCCCTTGCGCATCGAAGAACGGCGCGGCGATCTTCAGATCGAGTCCCGGATAGAGCCCGAACACCAGCCCCACCGCGGCGGCGATGACGAGCGCGATCAGGAGCCCGGTACGGTTCATGCGGGCGGTCTAGCGGACGCGCGCCGGGAGGGGAAGAGCGCGCCGCAAGGCTGCCATGCGCACGGCGACGTGAATGCGTGAGCGCTGCCGCGCCGTTATAGTCGGAACAACCCGCGAGCCGTGACTCAACGCAAGGAGAACACCATGACACGCAAGCCGATCGTGATCGCTGCCGCTTCGATCGCTCTCGTTCTCGGCGGCACGGCGGCCGACGCGAAGCACCGCAAATGGCACGTGCGCCACGCGCCGGCGGCCACCGTGAAGCCCAATCCGTTCTACGGCATCAAGCAGGAGCCGGCGCGCATGATCGAGGTGAAGCCTGGCCTCTACATCTCGAGCTACGGCTGCGTCACCGACGAAGGCTACGGCCGCTATCTGCCGTGCGACGCCGGTCGCGACTCGCGCTGACCGTCAGGCTTGTGTTCGCGCGGGCGGATTGAGAGCCGCCGGAGGCGGCGCCGGCGGGTTGAACGGCGCGGCGGGGGGTGGCGGCAAGGCCGCCGGCACGGTGCGCCCGAACACCGGTTTCCAGAAGCCCGCGCTCCAGCCCGCCACCGCCCAATAGGCGAAGCCGCCGGCGAGCCCGGCCGCGAGCACGTATTGCGGGTCGTTCATCGCCACATCCGATGCATCGATCTTGCCGGACAGTTGCCAGCCGATCCAACCCGATACCGCGCCATTGAGTGCATGGAAGATCCACGAGCGGATCGCGAAGGCCTCCGAAATGACGATGCCGACCGATGCGGGCAGCCACATCGTGCCGAGCAGCACCACCAGCAAAATCGGCCCGGCGACGAGCGTGCCGAAGAACGCCGCCGCCGCGGTGTCGGGATTGTCGCTCAGCATCAGCGTGCCGGCCTTCCACGATCCGAACAGGATGATGCCGGTGGCGGCGATCGTCGCCGCCAGATAGCCGAGCGGCACGATGAGGAAGCGCAACAGCAGCCGCACCACGATCATGGGCGCGATCCTTTCGTGCTTTCAGTTCTTGAGTTGACGCGCGCCTTTCTGCGCGACGTCGGACAGCTTGTCGAGCGTGCAGGCTCGCGACCGGACATACTCATCGCCATCGGTTCACGATCCACAGCGCGCCCCACGCTCCCAGCAGCGTGACCAGCATCCCGGCGACGAGCGCGACAGAGAACCGCAGACCTCCCGAGGCCGCCAGCGACCGCGACCCATCGCTGAGCAGTATTCCAATAAGCATGCCGCCGAGCGGGGCAGCCACCAAAGCGCCGATGAACGTGACTACGATGTTCACGATCCAGCCAAGCACACTTCGTTTCTTCGTCCATGCCTCGTGGATGCCGACAGCCAGTGCGGCGACGATATAAGTCAGCCCGATCGTCATCGACCCGCCGACGCTCGCCAGCGGAATCGAGTCGGTCCATTGAAGAAGCAGGATGCCGATCACGGCAATCAGCACGATGTATTTCATCAGGTGTCCTGCTGCTCTGCCGGCCTTGCAGAACGATCGGGGACCAATAGTGGAAGCACACCCGGAATGCAGCAACGAGTATCGTACAGGTGGAACACCGCTTCGGATCGTTTTTGGGCCGGCCGAGGCCCGGAGCGGGTCGCGCCTCGTCGGACGCGCCGCGGAAAATAACATCAGGCGGCCAATCGACGATGTTGGGCTGGGCGGCCGCCACCTGTTCACAAAACCGTTATGGCGACCTGTCGCGGTCTTCGCGTCCCTCAACTGGAAATTTGTCGCAATCGCATTAGATTCAAGGGGTCTTGCGCTTGTGCCGGTCTCTCGGCG
>JAXDNZ010000551.1:0-3559 GCA_034669185.1 Hyphomicrobiales bacterium | reverse complement strand
TGGCGTCGGGATAGCGCGCCAGGTAGGTCCAGTAGGCCTCGGGCGAATTGATCAGCAACGCGCGGCGCCACGCGAGCGCTTCGCGCCGCTCGCGGATGATCGCCCAGATGCGTTGCGTATACGGCGTGTTCGGATAGGCGCGGACGTATTCGGTGTAGGCCTCGAGGCTGTCGTTCTCAATCGCGAACGCATAGGCCTCCTCCGGTCCGATGTCGCGCATCGGACGCGGCGCGCGCCGGGGCGCGCTCACCACCGGAACACCGGTCGCGGCCGGAGCGCCAGGCACGAGCACGACCTGCGGATTGAGCTCCTGCGATACGTGCCACGGGGTCTGCGCGCCATTGGTCGCCTGATGGGTGCGCACGCGGATGCGCGCAAACGTGGTGTCGAGGTCAAGGCCCGGCTCGCGCACCATCTCGGCGATCGCGGTGGCGTATGCGCCATAAGGTCCGGGACCGTCCACAGCCGCGGCGCCGGGCGCGGACGAAAAGCCGACCAGCATGCCGGGCGGCGCCGCGATCGCGCCGAGCCCGCGCGCGAGCCGCCCGCCCTGAATCTGGAACGGCAACGGCCGCGTCGCGTCGAGGATCACGACCTTGGCGGCAGCCGGCGTATCGGCGAGCGGCCGCAGCAGGTCGAACAGCCGCACCGTATCGATCGGAATGTCGCTGTCGCGTTCCAGCCGCGCGTCGACCGGGATGAGATAGTTCTCGCCTTCGAACTCGATGCCGTATCCGGAGTAGTAGACCACCGCAACCGCGCCAGGGCCCGCAGCTTCCACCTTGGCGAGGAAATCGCGGAACAGGCGCCGCAAGTCGGCCTGATTGACGTCGGCCCCTTCGACGATCTCAAAGCCGATGCTGGTCAGCGCCTCGGCGACAAGCCCGCCGTCGGCGAGCGATGTCGCGATCGCCCCTTTTGGATAGGCGGCGTTGCCGATGACGAGCGCGATGCGCTGCTGAGCGGAGGCCGGCAGGATGAAGAAGAGAAGCGTCGCCGCGACGGCGAAGCCAGACAGAATCCGGCGCAACATATGGTTCTCGCGCGTTGTGGCCCCGACTCAAACTGCGCAACCACTGTAGCGGTTCCAAGGCAAGGTCCCGAAGGTTCGCCACCGCTCGTTCGTTTGCAGTTCAAAGGTCCATCGCGAGGCCGTCCTCGGCGACAAGCACGCCTGCGGCCCGTACCTCGTCGAGACGCGAGAGCACGGTCGCATTCATGTGCGTCACCATGATGCGACGGGCCGCGAAATCCGCCTTGCGGCGCTCGATGGTTTTCCAGGTCATGTGACCGGAGAATTCGCGCTCGTATTCGTAGCACTCGACGATAAACAGGTCGGCGCCGCGCGCGACGGCAAGGAGCGCGTCGGTCCATTGCGTGTCGCCCGAATAGGCCAGCGTCTTGCTTCCATCGGTCACGCGCAACGCGGTCGAGGGCGCGCCCGAGAAGTGGATCACCTCCGTGCTGGTGACGCTGAAGCCGAGAAAGTCCGTCGGCTCTCCGACCGCGATGTCGGTCACCGCCCAGGGAAAGCGCCATGTGTTCTTGGTCGAACCGGCGAACGTCACTTCCAGCAATTGGGAGACGCGTTCGCGCGAGCCGGGCGGACCCGCGATCGTGAGCGGTCTCTCACGCCGGCTCGCATGCTGCCCATCGAGTAGGACGAACGGCAGGCCGCCAAAATGATCGAGATGAAGATGGGTCAGCACGATTCCGTCGATGCTGTTCGGATCGACGCCGGCTGTCCGCATCGCCACCATCGAGGAAGCACCGCAGTCGACCAGGATCGTCGACTTCGCGCCTTCCAGCCGAAAGCAGGTGTTGAAGCGGCCGCCCGAGCCGAATGCGTCGCCGCAGCCGATGATGGTCAAACGCATGTTACGCCGCGGCACTCGAACGTTCGTTCACCTGGGCATGCCAGCGCTGGATGTTGATCATGCCGTCCGGCATCGCGAGCTTGGCCGGCTTCATCAGGTCGATGGCGACCAGTGTCGTGATGTCGGCGACGCTATAGTGATCGCCGGCGACGAAGAGACGATCCTTCAGCTCGCGATTGAGCAGCGCAAGAAAATCAGCGACGCGCGGCTTGTTGGCTTCGCCCCACTCCGGAATCTGGTTTTCCAGCTCCTTCATCGCGGGATGCAGATGCCGGAAGACCGCGGAGACTGCTGTGTAGAGATTGAGCTGGACGCGCCTGTTCCACATCTCGACCAACGCCTCTTCCATCGCGCCGCGCCCGAACAGCGGCGGCTGCGGGCGCAGCGCTTCGAAATAGCGGCAGATCGCGATCGACTCGGTGATCACCGTGCCGTCGTCGAGCACGAGCACCGGCACACGCTGAAGCGGGTTGATCGCGGTGAACTCGGCAGACTTGTGCTGCAATGCGCCGAGATCGATCTTCTCCATCGGCACCGAGAGGCCCTTCTCGGCAAGGAAGATGCGCACACGTCGCGGATTCGGCGCCCGGCCGCCGTCATAGAGCTTCATTCCCAACCCCTGATCTGACGCGCGCCAAGGTACCCGCCAACGGGGCGTTAACCAAGTCCATCAGCCCCCGCTTAAGGTTTATGATGCACAAACGACGATATTCCCTGCGATTGGACGCTCTCGCATGACCGCAATGACGAGCGAGGAGCTCGGCATTACCTCTCCGGCCGAGAAAGCGGCGGCCGCGCGGCGGCGCGACGCAACCAAGCGCGTCCGTTGGATCCGCGACCGCCTCACCTCCACCAGCGGTACGCGACCGGCCTTCGACTACGAGCTGTTGCGCCAATTCGCTCAGAACCGGGTGTCGGCATCCCTCGCGATCACACTGCTGGTGGCGACCGTCGGCATCCTCTCGGCGATCTGGAGCGGGCCGTTTCTCGCGAGCGCGTGGACGCTCGCGGTGTTCGCGGTCCACGCCATCATCACATGGCAGGGCCGCCGTTTCCTGACCGAGGCGCCCAGCGAGGTGAACATCCAGCGCTGGCGCATGCGCTTCGTGCTGCTCGACCTGTTCTTCGGTATCGCCTGGATGTCGAACGTCATCAACGTCGTGCGCGCCGACGAAGGCGCCAGCACGTTCATGCTGTTCGTCATGCTGCTGGTCGTGGCGGTCTCCAGCATGCTCGCGTCGAGCCTGCCGATCGCGATGTTCGTCGCGACCGCGCCGGTGACGATGGCGGTGGCGGTCAATTTCATCCTCGGCGGCGGGATGCACAATTACGTGCTCGCCGCGCTGACGCTGACCGCGCAGGGCTACTTCACGATGCTGGCGCATCGGCTCTATTCGACCACGCTCGCGACCATCGAGGCGCGCGCCGAGAAGGACGCGCTGATCGGCGAGCTGGAGCAGGCCAAGGCCGGCTCCGATGAGGCGCGGCGGCGCGCCGAGAGCGCCAATATCTCGAAGTCGCGCTTCCTCGCGCAGATGAGCCACGAGCTGCGCACGCCGCTCAACGCCATTCTCGGCTTCTCCGAGGTGATGAAGAGCGAGGTGTTCGGGCCGCACGCGGTGCCGACATATAAGGAGTATGCCGACGACATCCATAACTCCGGCGTGCACTTGCTCAATCTG
>JAXDNZ010000550.1:0-2637 GCA_034669185.1 Hyphomicrobiales bacterium | reverse complement strand
TCAACCTGTTCGACCGCCAGGCGGTGATGCGCCAGTGGGGCGAACTCGGAACCTTTGACCTCCTGGCGGCGACTAAGTCACTGGACACCGCCGCCAATGTCCATGAATGTATCGGCCGTCTACTTGCCCACTTGGTGATTCAGGGCGTGGCGGTAAACGGGGGCGACGACCAGAAGGACAAGAAGACTCAATGAGCTGCTGGGCTGGGGTCAGATTTGCCGGCGCAACGTTCGCGCTGGCCGCGGTGGTTTTGTGCGCGCCCGCGATGGCGCAGGACGCGGGACAATGCAGCGCGCCGCTTGAGGCGCGCGGTCTCGAGCACGCACCGGTGCACTTCCGTGAGCGCATCGCGCAAGGCAAGCCGCTCAAGATCGTGGCGATCGGTTCGTCCTCGACCTCCGGCGCAGGCGCATCCTCGCGCGCGGCGACGTATCCGGCCCGTCTTGAGGCCGAGCTGAAGGCGCAGCTCCCCGGCCTGCCGATCACGGTGCTCAACAAGGGCGTCGGCGGCGAGGAAGCGCCGCAGATGGTCGCGCGCTTCGAGGCCGATGTGCTCGAGGAGGCGCCTGACCTCGTGCTCTGGCAGGTCGGCAGCAACTCGGTGCTGCGCGATCATCCGACACCAGCGACGCTGATTCACCAAGGGATCGAGCAGCTGAAGGCGAACGGCGCCGACGTGATCCTGGTCAATCCGCAGTATGCGCCCCGCATCATCGCCAAGCTCGGCGCCGAGCACGCGGTCGACGTCATTACGGCGACCGCGCGTGACGAGGAGGTCGGACTGTTCGATCGTTTCGCCGTGATGCGCTACTGGCGCGAAACCGAGAACCTGCCGTTCGAGCAGTTCATCACGCCCGACGGCCTGCATATGAACGACTGGGGCTATGCCTGCGTCGCAAAGCTCCTTGCCGGTGCGATCCTCGACAGCACCAAGCTGCCGGCCGCGACCGCCGCCGTTCCGGTGGCTACCGCTGCGGCGACGCTCAAGCGCTGACCCCTCCCTTTACCCTCCCCCGCAAGCGGGGGAGGCGTCACACCGCGTCGAGCGCGGCGAGCAGGTCCTCGCACACATCGTCAGGATGCTCGAGCCCGCATGACAGGCGAACAAGTCCGTCGCTGATGCCGAGCTCGGCGCGCGCGGCTGCGCCGATGCGCTGGTGCGTCGTCGTCGCCGGATGCGTGATCAGGCTCTTGGCATCGCCCAGATTGTTGGAGATGCGCACGAGCTTGAGCGCATCCTGAAAGCGGAACGCCGCCGCCTTGCCGCCCTTGATCTCGAACGCGACCAGTGTCGAGCCGCCGCGCATCTGCTTCTGTGCGACCGCCGCCTGCGGATGGTCCGGCCGGCCCGGATAGATCATGCGCGTGATCTTGCGATGATCGACCAGCGCGACCGAAACCGTCGCGGCCGTATCGGTCTGCCGATGCACGCGCACGCTCAGCGTTTCGAGACCCTTGAGCAGGACCCACGCGTTGAACGGCGAGATCGACGGACCGGTCTGGCGGATCAGGTTGTGCACGTTGTCCTGGATAAATTTTTCCGATCCCAGCACCACGCCGCCGAGGCAGCGGCCCTGTCCGTCGATGTGCTTGGTCGCCGAATACACGACGCAGTCTGCGCCGAGCGCGAGCGGGCTCTGGAACAGGGGCGTGGCGAACACATTGTCGACCACAAGCGTCGCGCCGGCCTTGTGCGCGATCTTGGCCACCTCGGCGATGTCGATGATTTCGAGCGTCGGATTGGTCGGGCTTTCGAGGAAGAAGGTCTTCGTGCTGGGCCGTACGGCGTTTTTCCATTGCGCCAGATCGGTTCCGTCGACCAGCGTGGACGTGATGCCGTAGCGCGGCAGGAAGTCCTCGACCACGTAGCGGCAGGAGCCGAACAGCGCCTTCGCGGCGACGACGTGGTCGCCGGCCTTGAGCTGACCGAGCAGCGCCACGGTCACCGCCGCCATGCCGGTCGCCGTCGCGCGCGCGGCTTCGGCACCCTCGAAAGCCGCCATGCGCGCCTCGAACATCGCGACGGTCGGGTTGGCGAAGCGCGAATACTGGTAGCCCGGCTCCTCGTTCTTGAAGCGGCGCTCGGCTTGCGCGGAGGACTCGTAGACGTAGCCTTGCGTCAGGAACAGCGCCTCCGAGGTCTCGCCGAATTGCGAGCGCAACGTGCCGGCGTGCACCAGACGCGTCTCCGGGCGGTAGCGGGCTTGCGACGCAGCCATGGCGGCCTCCTGGCGACCCAACAAAAAACCCGGCCTGGGAAATCCCCATAGCCGGGTCGCGGGTCACACGCGTCCCCGGCCTTTTAGCACCGTTGTTTAACGTGGCGGCAAGCCGGCCGGCTCAAATGACCACGGGATAACGAGGCTCATAACGTGCCCTTCGCCTTCCCGTCAAGGTGGGCATCGGATAGAGCGGCGGTGATGCTTTCATCCCTCCCCCGAAGGGGGGAGGGTGGTCGGCGCAGCCGACCCGGTGGGGGAATCGAATGGATCGAAGAACCCCACCCCGGCTCACTTCGCTCGCCGACCCTCCCCGAAGACGGGGAGGGATGGAGATGAGATGCCGCTCGCTTTTGCCGCCGACGACAAGGGCATCCTGCCGGACCGGATGATCGCGGCACTCGCCAGGGCCGGCGCC
>JAXDNZ010000549.1:0-4500 GCA_034669185.1 Hyphomicrobiales bacterium | reverse complement strand
CCCGCATAGTCGGGCGTCGGGGCGGTGCCAACCGCGATCGGCGCGTAATGGATGATGGCCATGGCTGACGAACGTTTCCGCCTGCGCAACGCCCTGCTTGCCGGGGCGTGCGGCCTGTTGCTGGGTCTTTCGGCCCCGCTCTCGGCCTCTGCTCAGCAGGCTGAGGAGGACGAGGACACGTTCGAGCAGAAGATCATCAAGAATTTCCTCGGCGGCCTTGGCGTCAATACGGGTAACCGGCCGGGCATCGACTATCGCGAGCGCTCGCCCCTGGTGGTTCCCCCGTCGCGTGACCTCCCGCCGCCCGAAGCGGCCGCAGCGGCGCGCAATCCGGCATGGCCGAAGGAACAGGTTAAGAAGAGAGCGGCCACGGCGCCAAGGCAGAACGTGCGCGCGGGCCCGGAGGATCCGGGAACCAGTTCGGCGCTGACGCCGGACGAGTTGCGCCGCGGCGCCAAGCCTGTCGGTTCCAGCCGCATCACCGATCCCTCGCAGTCGGGATCGGTGGACGAGCCGACCAGCGGCCGTCCGCTGCGGCCGCAGGAACTCAATTCCACCAATCTGTTCACATGGGGCAATCTGACCCGCAGCAACACCGCCGAGACGGCGCCGTTCACGGGTGAGCCATCGCGCTCTGCCCTGACGCAGCCACCACCAGGCTACCAGACCCCCTCGCCGAATGCGCCCTATGGCACGGTCACCGACACGCCCTCGGGTTGGAAGGTCCCGACCATCCTGTCCCGTCCGGAAGGCTCGTCCGACTCCAAGTGACCGGTTTTTTTGCGCCATTATCCGTGCTAGGCGCTCGTCTTGAGAGCGCCCTTGTGCCCAAATCAATGATTCGAACTTTCGCCGTGCTCGCCGCCTGCGTAGCCCTTGCCGGCCCGCTTGCGCGCACCGCATCGGCGGCGCCCGCGGTCTCGTACTTCACGCTTGCCAACGGCCTCGAAGTCGTGGTCGTGCCCGACCGGCGCACGCCCGTCGTCACCCACATGCTCTGGTACAAGGTCGGCTCGGCGGACGAGCCTCCGGGGAAGTCCGGCATCGCGCATTTCCTCGAGCATCTCATGTTCAAGGGCACGGCGAAGAACCCGGCCGGGCGCTTCTCGCAAGCCGTCGCGGCCATCGGCGGCCAGGAAAACGCCTTCACCACCTTCGACTACACCGGCTACTTCCAGCGCACCGCACGCGAGCACCTCGGCACGCTGATGGAGTTCGAGGCCGACCGAATGACCGGCCTCGTGCTCACCGACGAGAACGTGCTGCCCGAGCGCAACGTGATCCTGGAAGAGCGCAATATGCGCGTCGACAACGATCCCGGCGCGAGACTGAGCGAACAGGTGATGGCGTCGCTCTATCTCAACCACCCCTATCACCACCCGACCATCGGCTGGCGCCATGAGATGGAGACGCTCAACCGCGAGGACGCGCTCGCGTTCTATGCGCGGTTCTACGCGCCGAACAACGCGATTCTGGTCGTGGCTGGCGACGTGAGCGCCGACGAGGTGAAGGTGCTTGCCGAGCAGACCTACGGCAAGCTCGCGCGCCGCGGCGCCGTCGGACCACGCGTGCGGCCGCAGGAGCCCGAGCCGATCGCGCCGCGCCAGGTGACGTTCGCGGACCCGCGGGTGTCGCAGCCGAGTCTGCAGCGCAGCTATCTGGTGCCCTCGTATGCGACGTCGAAGTCGGGCGAAGCGAACGCGCTCGACGTCCTGGCGCACGTCCTCGGCGGCGGCTCGAACAGCCTGCTCTACCGCGCGCTGGTGGTCGAGAAGCGGGTCGCGACCAGCGCGGGCGCCTGGTATCAGGGCACGTCGCTCGACCCGTCGCGCTTCGGCGTCTACGCCAGCCCGGCGCCGGGCGTCTCGCTTTCCAAGGTCGAGGCCGCGCTCGACGACGTGATCGCGACACTCCTCGAGAAAGGCATCACGACCGAGGACGTCGAGCGCTCCAAGAGCCGCATGATCGCTGATTACATCTACGCGCAGGACAACCAGGCAACGCTCGCGCGGCTCTACGGCGCAGCCCTGACCAGCGGACTGACGGTCGGGGACGTGCAAGCCCGGCCCGACCGGCTGCGCGCCGTCACGGTGGAAGCCGTGCGCGAGGCCGCACAACGTTTCCTCGACAAGCGGCGCTCGGTCACCGGCTACCTCGTGAAAGACGCCAAGGATATGGCCGCGCGCGAGGAGAAACGCTCGTGATCAAGCTCATTTGTGCCGCCCTCGCGACCGTCATCGTCGCGCTCGCCGCGCCCGCGAATGCCGCGAGCAAGATCGAGCCGATCGTCAGTCCCGGCGGCATCAAGGCTTGGCTGGTGCGCGAGTCCTCCGTGCCGATGGTCGCTCTCGATTTCGCTTTTGGCGGCGGCGCGAACGCCGATCCGGCCGACAAGCCGGGCGTCGGAAACATGGTGTCGTCGCTGCTCGACGAGGGCGCGGGCGACCTCGACGCGCAGGCGTTCCAGAAGCGGCTGGAAGAGCGTGCCATCCAGATCCACTTCTCGTCCGGGCGTGACCACTTCCGCGGATCGCTGGTCACGCTTAGCGACAATCTCGATGAGGCGACCAACCTCTTGCGCCTCGCACTGACCGCACCGCGCTTTGACGCCGAGCCGATCGAACGCATTCGCGCTCAGGTGCTTGCAGGCTTGCGCCGCGGCATCACCAGCCCGAACGACATCGCCAACAAGCAGTGGTGGGGAGCGGCGTTCCCCAACCATCCCTACGGAAGGCCGAACAACGGCACGCTCGAGTCCGTGCCTCAGGTCAACGCCGACGACCTCAAGAGCTACGTCCGGCATGTGTTCACGCGCGGCGCGCTGACGATCGGCATCGTCGGCGACATCGACGCCGAGCGCGCGGGCCGTCTGATCGACCAGGTGTTCGGTGTCCTGCCGGCGCAGATCTCGTTGCCGGCTGTTCCCGACATGACGATGCACGGACTCGGTACGCGGATGGTCGTCGACCTCGACGTGCCGCAGACGGTGATCCAGTTTGGCGGCCCGGGGCTTGCGCGCAAGGATCCTGATTTCTTCACGGCGTACGTGCTCAATCACATCCTCGGCGCCGGCTCGCATACGTCTCGACTGTACCGCGAGGTGCGCGAGGTGCGCGGCCTTGCCTATGGGGTGCGTACCAGCCTCCAGTGGTTCGACCATGCGGCCGTGCTGACCGGTGGCACCGCAACACGCAGCGACCGCGCGCGCGAAGCGCTCGCCCTGGTCGAGCAGGAAATCCGGCGGCTTGCCGAGGAAGGCCCGACGCAGGACGAACTCGACAAGGCCAAGGCGTACCTCAAGGGAGCCTATGCGATCGCCTTCGATACCTCGACCAAGATCGCCAATCAGCTCGTACAGAACCAGCTCGACGAGCTCGGGATCGATTATCCCGAACGCCGCGGCGCCATGATCGACGCGGTGACACTCGCCGACGCGAAGCGCGTGGCAAAACGGCTGCTCGATCGCGGCCTGCTCGTCTCCGTGGTCGGGCGCGCGCAGGGGATGAACAAGACCAACTAACCGGGGCGCTGAGGAAACTTTCTCGCGCTTGGCCGTCTTCTACGCCATGACCATCCGCCAGAGCATCGATAACGCGCGCGCCGAAAGGATCGGCGCCAACGGCATCAGCCAAGCCGCGCTCGACGACGCGCTGCGGGCGAGCGAAGCGGCGCTCGATTGGCTGCGGGTTGCGTATGCCGGATCGAAGCTGCCGCTGCTGCGCCTGCCTGAAAAGACCGGTGACCTCGGCGAGATCAAGAACGCCGCGGCGCGGCTCGCCGCCGGCGCGAGCGACTTCGTGATCCTGGGCACCGGCGGCTCGAGCCTTGGCGGGCAGACGCTCGCGCAGCTGGCCGATGTCGGCGTGCGCGGCGCGGAAGCGTTCCGGGCCGGACCGCGCATCCACTTCATGGACAACCTGGATCCGGTCACGTTTGGGACGCTGCTGGCGAAGCTACCGCTCGCGACCACGCGCTTCATCGCGATCTCCAAGTCCGGGGGTACCGGCGAAACCTTGATGCAGACCGCTGCGGCGCTCGACGCCGTGAAGCGGGCCGGGCTTGAAAGCCGCGTTGGGGACTTGTTCGCCGGAATTTCGGAAGCCGCAAAGCCCGGAAAGGCGAACGGCCTGCGCGCGCTCCTGAGTTCTGGCGTCACGATGCTGGAGCACGATCCAGGCGTCGGCGGGCGCTTTTCCGTGTTGAGCAATGTTGGGCTGCTGCCGGCGGCGGTGCTTGGCCTCGATGTCGCGGCGATCCGCAAGGGCGCGGCGAATGCGCTCGCGCCGGTCCTTGCCGGGAAGCCGGCCGCCGAAGTGCCGGCCGCGTTGGGTGCCGCGCTTAACGTGGCACTGGGGGCGCAAGGCAAGACCATCGCCGTGCTCATGGCCTATGCGGACCGGCTGGAACGCTTCTCGCGCTGGTACACGCAGCTGTGGGCCGAGAGCCTCGGCAAGGAGGGCAAGGGCACGACACCGATCGGCGCGCTCGGGCCGGTCGACC
>JAXDNZ010000548.1:0-8606 GCA_034669185.1 Hyphomicrobiales bacterium | reverse complement strand
CCCGGGTCAAGCCCGGGCATGACGGGAAGAGGGTGTCGCGCTTCCGGACTCGCGGGTAAACTGGATTAACGTCGAGGGGAATAATGCTGACATGACCGACACCGCCATCGAGCTGCCGCGCGACCGTTCGCTGCTGATCGTCGAGGACGACAAGTCGTTCCTCACCCGGCTGGCGCGCGCCATGGAGGGCCGTGGCTTCATCGTCGCCACCGCCGAGACGGTCGCCGACGGGCTGTTGCACGTGGAGACGGCGCCGCCGGCGTTCGCGGTCGTCGACATGCGGCTCGGCGACGGCAATGGGCTCGACGTGCTTTCGGCCTTGAAGCGCCGGCGGCCGGATGCGCGCGCCATCGTGCTCACCGGCTACGGCAATATCGCCACGGCGGTGAATGCGGTGAAGCTCGGCGCCGTCGACTATCTGGCCAAGCCGGCGGACGCCGATGACGTGGTGGCGGCGCTGCTCGCGCTCGAAGGCAAGAAGCCGGACCCGCCGGAGCATCCGATGTCGGCCGACCGCGTGCGCTGGGAGCATATCCAGCGCATCTACGAGCTGTGCAACCGCAACGTCTCGGAGACCGCGCGGCGCCTCAACATGCACCGCCGCACGCTGCAGCGGATCCTGGCCAAGCGCGCGCCGAAGTAGGTCGGCGGTTACTGCCGGATATTCGGCAGGATGTCGTTGCCGGCGTCCTCGATGCGCTGGCCGAATTCGCGCGCGCGGGCAAACAGCGACGAGGGCTTGAGCGTGTCGACGATCGCGCCGATCGGACCGCGCGGCGGCGGCGGCACATCTTCCACTTGCGCCTCATAGGGCGGACGCTGGGTGGGACGATCCGGCACCATCACCATCGGCTGCTGCATCGGCTGCTGCATCGACTGCGCGGATGCGACCGGCGGCGGCGCCATGATGACGGGCGGCGGCAAAGCCGCGGGTGCGGCGGCGAGAGGCGGCGCCGTCGGCGCGACCGTCACCGGCTGCGCGGCGGGCGGCACCACATACGGCACGCTGCTCACGCGCGGCTCGACGCTCGTCACGCGCGGTTCGGCACGCCGCTCGATGACCCGCGGCTCGCTGCGCGGGACCGGGTTCGCCACATTGGTCGGACGCGGCGCGGGCTGCGGCGCGGGCGCCGCGACCTTGATGGCGGTCTGATCCTTGCCGAGCTCGCCGCTCGCCTCTTTCTCCAGCACCCGGGCCGGCTCGTCGGTCCGCTCGCGGATCGTGACGGCGTCGGCCGCAGTCTCCGGTGCGGGCTTGACCTTCGCGGCGGCGGTTGCCGGGGTCGGGGCGGCCAATCCTGCGGCCTCGTGCAGCGCGGCCATGCGCGGCTGCTGCATATGGCCCGAGAAGGCGTGGTTGTACCCCGAGATCAGCCCCGCGGCGATCAGGGTGGCGACCACCGAAGGCCAGATCTGGTCGAGGAACCTGTTGAGGGGCGGCAGCAGCCTGGAGAACGCTTCGAGCATCGAAGAAAGCTCCCATTCGCGGGGTTCGCAATGCCGTCACATGAGGCGCGCTTTGCGGCGGGAAGGTGATGAAAGCCGCACGATCTTGAGGAATTTCAAGGGAGATCGTGAAAGCGTTACCGGCCTCTTAGCAGCACGAAGGCGCCGCCGGTGACCTTCAGCGCCACGCTGACGGCGAGCGCCGCGACGTAGTCGCCGGTCGCCTCGCGAATGAGGCCGATCAGGCCGGGGCCGATCGCGCCCGCAAAGGTGCCGATCGCGGTCGAGAGCCCCAGCACCATGCCGAAGGTCGCGGGCGCAAACTCGCGCTGGATGATGAGCGAGGGCAGCGTGATGATGTTGCCGACCGAGAAGCCATAAGCCGCGCAGGCGATCAGCAGCATGGCGGGATCGCGCGTCTGCGTCATCGCAAGCAGCGCGACGGCCTGGCTGAACATCGAGGCGGCCGAGATCATGCGCGGGTCGAGCCGGTCGACCACCGCGCCGAGCGTCAGGCGCCCGGTCACCGCCATCACGGTCATCACCGAGACCGACAGCGCGGCCTGCGCGCGGCCGGTGAGCGGCTCCATGAAGGCGATCTGGTGCACGATGAACGCGACCTGCGCGAGGAGCGCCAGTGCGAACGGGCCGGACACGGTCCAGAACGGCACGCTGCGCAGCGCGTCGCGCCGGGTCCAGGCCGGTGCGGCGTCTTGCGCCTGCGCGGCAGCAGCCGGGGCGGGCGGCTCCTTGATCCAGGCAAGCACCGCCGGCACCACGATCGCCACCATGACGGCGGCCGCGATCAGCATCGCGCGCCTGAAGTCGGTGAGCGCGATCAGTCCGACCAGCGCCGGCGCGACCACGATGCCGCCGAAGCTCGCGCCGTTGAGCGCGAGCGAGATCGCAAGGCCGCGCTTGCGCACAAACCAGCGGCTCACCAGCGTCGGGATCGTCACCAGCCCAAGGCCGAGCCAGCCGAACGACATCACCAGATAGGCGGCATAGACCTGCCACGGCTCGCGCGCGATCGCGAGCAGCGCGATCGCGAGCGCCAGCGCGGCGACGCCGGAGAGCACGAAGCTGCGCGCGCCGAAACGCGCGAGCGCATTGCTGGTGAAGATCACCAGCACGGCGTTGAGCAGATAGGTCGCGGTGCTGGCGCCGGAAATGACCGAGGGCGGCCAGCCGTGCAGGCGCTGCAGCTCGGCGAGGTAGACGCTGTGGCCGTAGAGCCCGAAGCCCCAGCAGGCGAGCGCCATCAGGAAGCACGCCGCGACCACGCGCCAGCCGAAATAGCGGGCTGAGGATTCGTCGCGGGATGTCCGGGAGGATTTAAGGCTCACGCGGCGATGTTACAGCGGCGCGCGGCGGCGCGGCATCGCGAATTGTTGCGGCTGATGTCGAAGAGCGAGCCACATACGCGGTGTGTTCCCTCCCCCCTTGAGGGGGAGGGCTAGGGAGGGGGGGTCGAGCGCAATGGCGCCACTGGTGATCGACAGCGCGACCCCCACCCCCAACCCCTCCCCACAAGGGGGAGGGGAGCGCACCTGAGTCCTGGGCGCGGTCACGACTGCCAGGGGTGTTGACGGTCGTAGTGCCCAAAGCCTCAGCAGGCGAGCGCCATCAGGAAGCGCGCCGCGACCACGCACCAGCCGATGGTGCAATCGGTGCCGTCGCCTTTCGATAGGCAGTGCGGCGGCGCTGAGAGAGTTTGACTTTCCCACCAGGTCCTAAAAGATTGGCCGCCTCGGGGGTCGCTGTTCTGAACCGGGGAGCGATCACATGAAACTGTGTCTGTGTGCGGTGCTGCTGGCCATCGCCATGTTGGCGGGCGGGACGGAGACGGTCACTGCGCAGCCAAGCGCCTTGGTAAATCCGCCAGCCTGCAAGCTCGACAGGTGCCTCAGATACTGCGTGCACTGGAGGACGCGAAGGAATTGCCATCAATGGTGCAGGCGCTGCACTTGACGGCAAGCCAGGAGGCCGCCCTGGTTGGCGGCCTCGTCATTTTTCGGATCGGATATCGAGCGCTGTCCCCGCGTATCCTTCTTACCCTTCGGGTGGAGCGGGTCGGTCCGTTATAACGGCTCCGCTCCCCGCAGGTTGATGGCGGACAGAAATTCGTGACGCGTTTCCACGCGCCTCCGAAACACGCCCAGCATCTGACTGGTCACCATGGTGACGCCCGATTTATGCACCCCTCTCGTGGTCATGCATTGATGCGCCGCTTCGATAACGACCGCCACGCCATGCGGCTTGAGCACGGTGCTCAGACAGGCGGCGATTTCGGCGGTCATCTTCTCCTGGATCTGAAAGCGCTTCGCATAGACATCGACCAGGCGGGCGAGCTTCGAAATCCCCACCACCCGCTTGCGTGGAAGATAGCCGATGTGAACGCGGCCGATGATCGGTGCGAGGTGATGCTCGCAATGCGACTCGAAGGCAATGTCTCGCAGCACGACAATCTCGTCGTAGCCCGCGACTTCTTCGAATGTCCGGCTGAGGTAGGCGCGCGGGTTCTCGGCGTAGCCGGAGAACCACTCTTCATAGGCCCGAACCACTCGGGCAGGCGTGCCGAGCATTCCCGGGCGTTTCGGATTGTCACCGGCCCAGCGAATGAGCGTGCGGACGGCCTCTTCGGCTTCCGAGCGCGACGGCAAAGCGCCTGTTGCAGATGTTCGTGGGTTCGGCTTCGGCTTGACCGCCGTGCTTCTGGCAACAACCTTTCCCATTCGTCCCCTCCGCTGTCCCGCCTCGCGCTATCGGGAAGGTGTCGTGTCGCGCCAGGACTCTGCACCGCGCCGGCCATGGCGCGAAAGACTTCGGATCGAAACGCCGCCGGCCCTCGGCGCTGCCGGATTTGCTTGCGACACCGCGTCAGAATCCGCCCAGCGCACGCGGCAGCATCCGTTTCAGCACGTCGTCGCGGCGGACAAAGGTGTGATAGAGCGCCGCGCCGACGTGCATGAGAACGAGAAGGATCACCAGAAAGCCTGTCCAGCGATGAAGCGCGAACAGTTGCGTCGCGAGCGCGTCGTTCTTTTCGACGATCATCGGCAGATTGAACAGCCCGAAGAAAGGCGTCGGCGCGCCGTATGCGGAGTTGGCGACGTAGCCCACAACCGGCATGGCGAGCAGCAGCACATAGAGCGAGGTATGCACGGCCGAGGACACCGCCTTCTGCCAGGGTTCGATTCCCGGATCTGGAATCGGCGCGCCCACGGCAAGCCGATTGATCAGGCGCAGGATCATGAGGATCATGATCAGGACGCCGAGCGACTTGTGAAAATTGTAGAGGAGGTCCTGGGTCGGCCCTTGGCTCACGCGGGTCATCGCGATCGCCACCGGCGCCGTGGTGAGCACACTGACCGCGACCAGCCAATGAAGCAATTTCGAAGTTGCCGGATAATGATCAGTCCTGGTGCCGTAGGTCATCGGTCCCTCCCGACATCGGCCGTGCTCGACGTTTGAAACTATAACACCGACTCGCGCCGACGGCGCGGTGGTCATGCCGACAATCCGAGAAATTTCAAAACTCCGCCGCGAAGGGCCCGGCCGGATCGGCGAGCGACTGCAGGCGCAGCGCCGCGCAGCGCGCGAACGCGAGCATCATGCACTTGCGCGTGGCGGCATGCAGGCGGTGCTCCGGCGCCTCGCACATGACCTGCGCGCCGAACGCGTCGGCGACGATCAAGCCGGTGTCCTTGGGAAAGATCTCGCACGGGACTTCCATCGTGGTGGCGAAGAACAGCCGGTCGCAGTGGCTGCGATAGTCCATCCATTTCTGGTCGGCGCGGAAGTCCGCGATCGACGACTTGACCTCGACGATCCAGATGTCGCCGGCGTTGTTGAGCGCCACGATGTCGGCGCGCCGGCCGGACGGCAGCGCCAACTCGCTGACGCAGGAAAAGCCCAACTGGTGGAGCAGCCGCGCGGTGCCGCGCGCAACCGCGAGCGCGGTCTGCGACTGGCGGCCGTCGGGCGGGAGCAACGAGGCGAGGGCATTCGCGGGCATCCGCCGACGATGCCACGGCCGGCGAACAAATCAAGTACGAATTGGCGGCCGCCGCCGTGTTCGATGCGATAGGGTGAGGACAGCGAGGAACGAGAGATGCGGGCCGCATTCTGGGTCAGAACCAAGTTGCGCGACATCACGCGGCGGACGACGCCGCGATGGATCGGGGAGCGCAACGCCGGCAAGCCGTGGACCGAAGCCGAGGTCGATCGCATGCGCTACGTATGGTTCTACGGAATGACGTCGATGAGCGATCTCGCAAGACTGCTGAAGCGCAGGCCGGAGGAGGTCAAAGAGAGGCTGGCGCAGGAATTCGTCAATACCGGGAAGGAATGGACGGACGACGACTATGCTGAGTTCAAGCGGCGCTGGTGGTCGGGCAAGGAGACGCTGGAGGAACTGTCGAAGTTCTACAAGCGCGATCCCAAGGAGCTCGACGCGATCGCCGACCTGGCGGGCATGTGATCTTCATTCGGCGGCCGATCGCGTCGGCCGTCGCGCCGCCTCGACCCGTTCGGGAAACGCCGCCGCCAGTCCGTCGCGGCTCGCCGTCAGCACGCCGCGCTCGGTGATGAGGCCGGTGATGAGGCGCGCCGGCGTCACGTCGAAGCCGTAGTTCGCGACCTGCGAGCCGTCCGGGACGACGCGCACGGTCTCGATACGGCCGTCCGCGGTGCGGCCGGTCATGGTGGCGACTTCGTCGGCGGCGCGCTGCTCGATCGGGATGTCGCGCACACCGTCGACGACACCGAAATCGATCGTCGGCGAGGGCAGCGCGACGTAAAACGGTACGCCGTTGTCGTGCGCGGCAAGCGCCTTGAGGTACGTGCCGATCTTGTTGGCGACATCGCCTTGCGCGGTGACGCGATCGGTACCGACGATCGCGATGTCGACCTCGCCGTGCTGCATCAGGTGGCCGCCGGTGTTGTCCGGGATCACGGTGTGCGGCACGCCGTGCTGGCCGAGCTCCCAGGCGGTCAACGAAGCGCCCTGGTTGCGCGGCCGCGTCTCGCCGACCCAGACGTGGACCGGCAGCGCCGCATCGTGCGCCATGTAGATCGGCGCGGTCGCGGTGCCCCAGTCGACGGTCGCGAGCCAGCCGGCATTGCAGTGGGTCAGCACGTTGACGCGCTCGCCGGGCTTCTTCGCCGCGGCGATCGCCTCGATCAGCCTGAGCCCGTTGCGGCCGATCGCCTGGTTGATCGCCACGTCCTCGTCGGCGATCTCCTCGGCGCGCTTGTACGCCGCGGCGACGCGATGCTCGCGCGGCCGGTTGCGGACCGCGGCACATATCTCGTCGAGCGCCCATTTCAGGTTGATGGCGGTCGGCCGCGTCGCGACCAGCATCTCGCAGGCGCGCTCGAGCGCGGCGTCGGACGCATTCTCGCGCAAGGCGAGCGCGACGCCATAGGCCGCGACCGCGCCGATCAACGGCGCGCCGCGCACCTGCATCGATTGAATCGCGCGCGCCGCGTCCGCGACCGTACGCAGCGTCATCGTGGTATAGCGATGCGGCAGCGTGGTCTGGTCGATCGTGCCGACCGACCAGCCGTCGGCCTCGACCCAGAGGCTGCGCGTGTGTCTGCCGTCGACTTTCATGTCGCCTCGCGAAGCCCCTCATATCGCGCTTTGTTCCGCGCAGAAAGCAGATATCCCCTGCTCGCGTCATTGGCGTTGCGGCGCGGGAGCCGATCATACAATCTCCGATTCGGATGTCTTGATTGGCGCGTGATGGTGCAGGCGAACCGGATCGCCGGATCATGCGCGGGGGGCTGCATGGCGGTAGACTACGACGCCGAGTACAACAACCGCGCGCGCGTGCCGGATCATCCGGAGATCTTCGCGCGCTGGACGCGCGAGGCCGCCGCCTATCGCGAGCGAATGAAGGCGGACGAGAACGCCGAGCTCGGTCTCGCCTACGGCGCCGGGCCGCGCCAGAAGGTCGACCTGTTCTTTCCCGATGCGACCGGGCACACGCCGCTCGCGATGTTCGTGCATGGCGGCTATTGGCGCTCGCTCGAGCATTCGACCTTCAGCCATGTGGCGGCGGGCCTCAACGCGCGCGGCATCGCGGTCGCGGTCGCGGGCTACGACCTCTGTCCGCAGGTGACGATCCGTGAGATCGTCGAGCAGATCCGCACCGCGTGCCTGTTTCTGTGGCGCCGCTTCGGCCAGCGCATCATGGTGTACGGCCACTCGGCCGGCGGACATCTCGCCGCCTGCATGGTGGCGACCGACTGGAAGTCGCTCGATCAAAAAGCGCCGGCCGATCTGGTGCCGGCCGGCTATTCGATCTCCGGCCTGTTCGACCTGAAGCCGCTGGTCGCGACCGCGATGAACGCCGACTTCAAGCTCAACGAGGCGGCGGCGGCCGCGGTCTCGCCGCTGTGGTGGCCGGTGGCGCGCTCGCGCGTGTTCGATGCGGTGGTCGGCGGTCTGGAGTCGGCCGAATTCCTGCGCCAGAGCCGCACCGTTACGGACGACTGGCGGGCGCGCGGCGTCGAGACGCGCTACGAGGAGATCGCCGGCGCCAACCATTTCACGGTGGTCGATCCGCTGAGCGATCCGAACAGCGCCATGACGGCGCGCTGCGCGGCGCTCGCGGCGCGCTGCGCCAAGGTCGAGAAATGAATCGGCGCGCCGAATTGCTCGAGCTGATCCGCGCGCGCTCGTTCGGCCGCGGCAAGATCAAGCTCGCCTCGGGACGCGAGAGCGACTACTACATCGACATGCGGCCGACGACGCTGCATCCGGCCGGCGCGACCTGCGTCGGCGAATTGATCGCCGATGCGCTCGAAGGCATGCCGGTGGAATTCGTCGGCGGACTCGAGATGGGCGCGGTGCCCATCGCCACCGCCGTCGCCATTGCGAGCCAGCGCCGCGGCGGCCGCATCCAGGCGTTCTTCGTGCGCAAGAAGGCCAAGGACCACGGCGCCCGGAAGCTGGTCGAGGGATTGCCGAAAGGCGAGACGCTGAACGGCCGCAATGTCGTCATCGTCGACGACGTGATGACCACCGGCGGCTCGTCGGTGCAGGCGATCAACGCGGTGCGCGAGGACGGCGGCAACATCCTGATGGTGATCGCGATCGTCGACCGGCTCGAGGGCGCGGCGGAAACCTTCGCGGCCGAGAAGCTGCCGTT